>DATMMM010000058.1:0-4101 GCA_035569735.1 Allostellaceae bacterium
CGGAGCTCGCCTGCGTCTTCACGAAGCGGCGGGAGCGGATCGCGGCGGCGAGCGTCGTGCTGGTGACCATGCAGTCGCCCGACGACGCGCTCTATCACGCGCTCGCGGCCCGACCAGATGAGCTGCGCCGCGCCGGCATCCGCAAAATCCTGCGGATCGGCGATTGCCTGGCGCCCGGCACCATCGCCGCCGCCGTCTACTCCGGCCACCGCTTCGCGCGCGAGCTTGACGTCATCGCGGACGCCGTGCCCTTCCGGCGCGAGAACGTCCAGCTCGCGGAGCTATAAGCCGGCAAATTTTTCCGGGCGGGGGCGGATCTTACCCAGATTTGTCTCCGGGCGCGCTGACACGGGCAAAATTCCTCGTTCATCAAGGCGCTCTCATGGCACGCGGCTTGCTTAGCCTCCCCCGTGTCCTCTCTCGGCGAGGCGGTCCATGGTCATGTTGCTCCGGCGCTCTCTCGAGCTCTTCGTGCGCGAGCCCCTCATAGGGCTGGCGGTAGGATTTGCGCTCGTGCTGGGCGCGGTGATGCTGAGCACGGGGAGCCTGCTCGCCTTCTTCAGCATCGAGGGGCTGGTGATCGTGGTCGGCGGCGTGGTCGCGGTCGCGTTCCTGAGCTTCGAGGCGGAGGACGTCCAGGTGGCGCTCGGCGTCATCGCCCAGATGGTGAAGCACCGGGGCGCCGCGCCCAAGGACACGCTCCACCGCGACATGACGGAGATCATCGCCTGGGCGAGCGTGGTCAAGGAGAAGGGCGTGCGCTCCCTCGAGAGCAGCCTCGCCAAGAGCGGCATCGCCGATCCCTTCGTCAAATACGGGCTCAACATGGTGGTGAGCGGCTACCCGGCCGAGGACGTGCGCGCGATGATGGAGACCGCCGCCGACGCCGCCCATGAGCGCGACAGCCTTCCGGTCGACGTGCTGCAATCCATGACCAGCCACGCGCCCGCCTTCGGCATGATCGGCACGCTCGTGGGCATGGTCGCCATGCTCTCGACCCTCGGCGACGACGTCGCGAGCGTGGGCTCGAGCCTCTCGGTCGCGTTCCTCTCGACGCTCTACGGCGTGATCAGTGCGCGCGTCCTCTACATGCCCTCGGCGGCGAAGCTCAGGCAGACCGCGAGCAAGCGCCGGTTCCGCAACCAGCTGATCACCGAGGGCATGGTGATGCTGGTCGCCAACAAATCGCCGATGTACGTGAAGGACCGGCTCAACAGCTTCCTCCGGCCGGAGCGGCATGACTACACCGACAGCTTCAAGCCCCGCGCGGCACCGGTGACGCCCGCGGCTGAGCCGCCGCGCCTGAAGGTCGTCGCCGCATGAGGCCGCGCTGGCAGGTGGAGCGGGCGGCACACGGTCACGCCGACGACTGGCTGATGACCTATGCCGACATGATCACGCTGCTGCTGTGCTTCTTCGCGGTGTTCCTCACCGTCGCGGTGCCGAAGAAAATCGTGCCGCACAAAGCGGAGCTCGCGCGCAGCATCGTGGTGCCGGCAGAGCCCGTCCGTTTTCTCGAGGGCGACCTGCCCTTCCACGGGCTCCCGAGCGCGGACCGGCCGACCGAAGACTACATGCCCGCGGCGGCGGTGGCGACGAAGCCCGAGCCGCTGGCGGCGCCGGTGAAGACGGCGGAGATCAAAGCCGAGACGCCGCCGCGGCCGCCCGCGCCGGTGCCGCAGGCGCCCGACATCACCGGCATCACGCCGCCCGCGATCCTCGCCTCGCTCAAATCGACGGGCAACGCCGAGATCGAGCAGAAGGGCGACCGGATCACCACGGTCGAGATGAGCAGCGCCGCCTTCTTCGCGAGCGGCTCCGCCACAATCAGCAAGGCGGGCGAAGCGGTGCTGCAGGACGTGGCCGCGCGCCTCAAATCGGACGAGCTCCGCGATTACCTGATCACCGTCGAGGGCCACACCGACGACGTGCCGATCAGCACGCCGCAGTTCCCCTCGAACTGGGAGCTGTCGACGGCGCGCGCTTCGGCGGTGGTGCATTATTTCCTCGATCAAGGCATCCCCGCGCGCAAGCTCCGCGCCGCCGGCTATGCCGACAGCTTTCCCAAGGCCCCGAACCGCGACGCCGCCGGCAACCCGATCCCCGAGCACCAAGCCCAGAACCGCCGCGTCGTGATTAAGCTCGAGAAGATCGACAAGGGGTGAATCGACCCTCTCCGCGCTTGCGGGGAGAGGGAGGGGCCCAGCGCTCGCGAAGCGAGCGATGGGAGGGCGAGGTGTGCTTGCACCGGCACGATCGCGCCCGTCATCCGCCACCCACCTCACCTAACCTCTCCCCCGCAAGCGGGCGGAGAGGGATTTCAGCCGCGCGATCTTGCGATAGAGTTGGTCTCTCTCTGGATGAGGAGGCGGGACGATGAAGCTGGGTGTGGCGCTCCCGTTGGTGGATATCGGAGGCGAGCCCGCGGTGGTGCGCGAGTTCGCGGAGAGCGCGGAGGATCTCGGATATGATTTCCTCGCGGGCACCGATCACGTGCTCGGCGTCAACAAGGCGAGCCGGCCCGACTGGGGCGATCGCAACACCTCCGCCGATCTCTTTCACGATCCCTTCGTGCTGTTCGGGTACCTGAGCGCCGCCACGCGCACGATCGGCTTCTCGACCGAGGTGCTGATCCTGGCGCAGCGGCAGACCGTGCTGGTGGCGAAGCAGACGGCGTGCCTCGACGTGCTCTGCGGCGGCCGCTTCCGGTTGGCCATCGGGATCGGCTGGAACTCTGTCGAGTTCACCGGCCTCAACGAGAATTTCAAGAACCGCGGCCGGCGCTCGGAGGAGCAGGTGCGGGTGATGAAGGCGCTCTGGGCGGAGCGCCACGTCAGCTTCAAGGGCGAGTGGCACACCATCGAGGACGCCGGCATCAACCCGCTGCCGCCGCGGCGCAGCGTGCCGATCTGGTACGGCGGCCACGACGAGCGGACCCTGCAGCGGATCGCCAAATGGGGCGACGGCTGGATGATGCTGGCGCACCCCGCGGGCGCCGCCGCCGAGGCGGTGTTCGCGAAGCTGCGCGCGCTCGTGACGGCGGCGGGCCGCGACCCCAGCTCGGTCGGGCTCGGCGTCTGGGTGTCGGCGGTCGGCGACGAAGCGTCCTGGCGCAAGGAGCTGCAGCTCTGGAAGCAAGCCGGCGTCACCCATGTCACCCTCAACAACACCTTCGCGCGCTATCACCACAAGCGCATCGAGGGCCGCACGCTCGGCGAGCACATCGCCGCGATGACGCGGTACCGGAGCGCGGTCGCGGATCTGTTGGGCTGAGGATTGGCTTAAGATTGGCTTGCGATTGGCTTTCTGCGCGGCTCCGGTCTTTGATTCGCCGAGAAAAATCGGCTTTGACTTGCGAGAGCTCGATGATGCGGGCCCCGCCCCGGCTCGGCGCGAACCACGGGGCCCGCGCCTGCTGCGAGTTGAGCACGCGGCGGTTCAGGCGCGCTGAACAGAACGCGCGGGATGGGATCGTGCGTCCTTCGACTCGGCGCTTCGCGCCGGCTCAGGATGAGGGAGATTTTTTCTTGCCCCAACATCAATGCCCTTCATCCTGAGCCGCCGCGCTTGGGCGGCGAGTCGAAGGACGCACCTACGCCGCCGCCGCAACCCCCCTCCCTACCCTCCCCCTCAAGGGGGGAGGGGCGATCGATACTGCTTTGATTGGCGTACCGACCTACGGCTTGAGGCTGACGCCGCCGAAGGGTTGGCCGCCGAGGAAGTGCAGCTTGAAGCCCTGCACCTTGTCGCTCAGCGCGGCATAGGCCTTCACGTCGGCCAGCACGATCCCCGGGATGTCCTGATAAAAGATCTCCTGGGCCTTCTCGTAGAGCGCCGCTCGCTTCTCGGGGTCGGTCTCGATATCGGCTTGGTGGACGAGGTCGGAGAACTCCTTGTTGCACCAGTGCGAGACGTTGCTCCCGCCCTTGACCGCATCGCACGTGCTCCACACCACAAGCTCGCTCGGATCGGGGTAGTCCCAGGTACCGCCCATCTGCGTGACACTATGCTCGCCGGCGCGCCGGCGCTTGAGGAACTCGCCCCATTCGTAGGTGACGATGTTCGCCTTGACGCCGATCTTCGCCCAGTCCGCCTGGACGA
>DATMMM010000059.1:0-9353 GCA_035569735.1 Allostellaceae bacterium
CGTCGACCTTGCGGCGGGTCAGGTGGCCCTTGAGGAGCTCCTGCATCTGCTTGAGCTTGAGCGCATCGTCGGCCACCACCGTGAGCGCGCCTTCCTCGCGCTTCACGGAGGATTGGCTGCCCTTGAAGTCGAAGCGTGTGGAGATCTCGCGCATCACGCCCGCGAGCGCGTTGTCCACCTCGGCCATGTCGACGCGCGAGACGATGTCGAAGCTGGGCATGGAAGCCTCCTCTTTGCCTTGAGGCGCATGGGTATAGCTCAGCCCTCGGCGCCGATCATCCCCTTGACGCGCAGGAGCACCGCTACCGCGATGAGCGGCAGACCCGCGATCGCGAGGAAGCAGGCACCATAGCCGCCGATCAGCGGGAGCGCCGTGGTGAAGGCCGCGGGCGCCAGGACGTAGCCCAGAAAGGTGAGGAGGGTCGTGCCGGAGGTCGCCTCGCTGACCCGGCCCTCGGGCGCGAGCCTTGCCACTTCCGCGAGGAAGACGCCGTTCCAGCTGACGCCAATGAAGCCGATGGCGGCGCTGATCGCGAGCACGGCGGCCCAGGGCAGATCGAGGCTGAGGCCGGCCGCCAGCACCGAGGCGAGGGACGAGCCGAGGCCCAGAAGGATCAGCGCCTGGACGCCCGAGCCCAGCCGGTCAGCGAGGAACCCCATGGCAACGCGCGCCAGCATGCCCACGGCTTGCAGGACGGCGAAAGCGGTTCCGGCGGCGGTGAGGCTCATGCCCAGAGCCGTGTTGAGATCGGTCACGTAGAAGCTGAAGACGCAGCCTTGCACGCAGGCAAAGCAGAAGCCGGTGCCGGCAAGCCAGAGCAACGAGCGGCGCGAGGCGATGACGCGGAACGGCAAGATCGCCGAGCGGATCGAGAGCAACTCCGAGAGCAGGCCCCCGGTGCGGGGCTGTCGCTCCCGGTCGATCTCGGCGCGCCAGGGCTCGACCAGGAAGGCGGACAAGGCCGAGAGCGCGGCGGTCACGATAAGCGCCCAACGCCAGCCCGCCGCCGCGGCGATCGCCGGCAATAGCAGGCCGGCGATGGCGCTTCCGAGCGGCGCGCCCGCTTGCTTGATCGAGAAGATGAGCGCGCGTTGGGCGCGCGGCGAATGGCGCATCAGGATATCGCTGCCCGCGGGCGGCGCCGGCCCGTAGGCGAGGCCGATCATCAGCCCGGCGGCCAGCATCGCCGGCCAGGATCCACCGAGGCCCAGCAACGCGGCGACAGCGCCCAGGATCGCGCCGGCTTGCAGGACGCGCACCGCCCCCCAACGGGGCAACAGCACGTGCCCGCTCGCGAGAAACCACAGCGTGCCCAGCGAGATGACCGACGAAAGGTGTCCCACCTGCTCGGGCGGGACGCCCGCGGCCTGCGTGAGCGTCGGCGCGATCACCGGCATCGCCTGGGCGAGGAACGCGCTCACCACCTGCATGAGCACGGTGACGCCGAGCGCACGGACCCACATGGGCGCGCGGCTCATGGAATGGGAGACATCATCGGGCGGGCAGTTGATCATGGGCCATCGGCGCAAACCAGCGCCCAAAGGGGCCGTGAGCACGATTTGACGCGTGACGCGGCTCAATGCAGTAAGACGCTGGGCTGGAGACGAGCGGGAGCCGGCACATGCGGCGATGGTTGATCGTGGCGGCGGGACTGAACGGCCTCGCGGCGGTGACCGCTGGTGCTGTCGCGCAGCACCTCTGGGGCGACACCGCCGGGAGCGCACAGCTGGCCGAGACCGCGGTTCGCTACGGGTTGCCGCACGCGGTCGCGCTGTTGGTGCTGGGCGCGCTGCCCGTTCCGAGCCGAAAGCTCGCCCGCGGCCTGCTCGCGGCGGCCGGCGCGAGCTTGGCGCTCGGCGTGACGCTATTCGCCGGTGCGCTTTACGCCCTGGCAGCCGGCGCGCCGCCGGTGGTCACCTTCGTCGTGCCCGTGGGCGGCAGCCTGATGATCCTCGGCTGGGGTTTGCTGCTCGCGTACGGCGTGGCGCTGGAACGCGAAACCAAAGCCTCGGCGCAGAAGCCGTCCGGCCGATAGCGGCTCGGCGCGGGCCGGCTATCGCAGCTGGGCGGGGACGTCGATACCGGCTTCGAGATAGTATTTGAGCGCTCCGGGATGGAGGCGCGCTTTCAATACGCTCAGGAGCGCGGGCGTCACCGCGCCCCATGCGGGCGCGTTCTGCACGAGCGTGGGAAGGTTCGTCCAGAACGTCTTGGTGATCCGGTAGGCATCCTCGTTGCTGAGCCGGCGGGTCGTGTAAATTCCGGCCGGAAGCGCCACGGTCTTGGTGTCCTCGTCGACGCCGGGATAAGTGCCTTTCGGGATGGTCGCGCCGACCGTCGTGCCATCGCTTTTCAGTTCCTGCTGGACCTGCTCGGGTGTGAGCGACAGCAGCCGGATCGGGGTGTCTTTCGCGAGCGTCGCCAAGCTCGCGATCGGGTAGGAGCCGGACGTCGCGAAGCCTGCAACCTGCTTGCTGCTGAGCGCCGAGGCGGCGGCGTTGCTGTCGATGTCGATCAGCTGCACCCGGTCCTCCAGACCGAGGAGTTTGAGGACGGTTTCGGTCTGCTGCTCGCCGAAGCTCCCGCGCGCGCCGGGCACGAAAGGATGCCCCGCAAGGTCCTCGAAGCTCTTGACGTCGTCGTCCTTCCGCACGATCCAATGCATGGTTTGAAACGGGATCGGGAACAGCGCGCGGACGTCGGCGTAGCGGGGGTTCTTCCCATAGGGCTTGTTGCCGCGCCGGGCATCGCTGATCACGTTGGGGGGCGCCGTGAACAGGCGCGGAGCCGGCTCTTGCGCCGCATCGATCACGTTCTGGACCGAGCCCTGGCTCTCCTCGACGGCGATGGCCGGCGCGTCGCCGGACTGCTGGCTGAGCGCGGCGACCAGCTCGATCGCTAGCGTATGATAGGGGCTGTCCGCCTTGCCCGCCCGCAGCGCGAGGGGCGGGTCCGGTACCGCGCTCGACGCCGGTGAAAACACCAGCCCGCAAAGCAGGACCAGCACCGCACCGAGACGCGAGGGCGTTTTCGTTCTCATTATTGTTCTGGTCACCGTTTCCGTGCGCGGTCTTTGGGTAAGCGAGCGGTCGATATTGCCGGGAGCCCCGCTGCCGCCGCAAGCGTTAGGATTGCGGCAGAGATCGGACGTGGCGTCGCAGCCGGCGGTTATGCCACACTCGCTCGATACTCACTCGTTCCGGGAGCCCGCATGGCGACCCTTCTGTTCACACATCCCGCCTGCCTAGAGCACGACCCCGGCGAGCATCACCCGGAATCCCCCGCTCGGCTGCGCGCGGTTCTGGCGGCGCTCAAGGCGCCCGAATTCGGCGCTCTCGCCCGGCGCGAGGCGCCGGTTGCCGAAATCGCGGACATTGCCCGCGTTCACCCCCGCGACTTCGTCGAGGCGATGCTGGCCGCGGTGCCCGAGACGGGCTACGCCGGGGTCGATGCCGATACTATTCTTTCCCCGGGCTCGGGCAAGGCTGCGCTGCGCGCGGCCGGCGCCGTGGTCGCCGCGGTCGATGCGGTCGTTGCGGGCGAGGCGAGCAATGCTTTCTGCGCGGTCCGGCCGCCCGGCCACCACGCCGAGCCCGACCGCTCTATGGGATTCTGTCTCTTCAACAATGTCGCGATTGGCGCCGCGCGCGCCCGCGCGGTGCACGGGCTCGCGCGCGTGGCCGTCGTCGATTTCGACGTGCATCACGGCAACGGCACCCAGGCGGCGTTCGAGCGCGATCCCTCGCTGTTCTATGCCTCGACCCACCAGTCGCCGCTTTACCCCGGCACCGGCGCGCGCAGCGAGCGCGGGGTCGGCAACATCGTGAACGTGCCGCTGCCGCCGATGGCGGGCTCCACCGAGTTTCGCCGCGCGGTCGAAGCCTCGATACTGCCGGCGCTCGATGCCTTCGCGCCCGATCTCGTCATGGCCTCGGCGGGCTTTGACGCGCACCGCCGCGATCCGCTAGCACAGCTGATGCTGGTCGAGGATGACTACGCCTGGGTCACCGAGCGGCTGCTCGAGTGTGCCGAGCGGCATGCGGGCGGCCGCCTGGTATCCACCCTGGAAGGGGGCTACGACCTGGCCGCGCTTGGGGCAAGCGCCGCCGCCCATGTGCGATGCTTGATGGCGGCCTGACCGAGTGCTTGCCGCCGAACAGGCACGCCCATAAAGTGCGCGGCTGAACCTGGAGGGGTCTTGGCCGAACCACAAGTGCCAGCGGACATTGCCAAGCTCAGCTTCGAGGAAGCGCTGCAGGAGCTGGAGCAGATCGTCAAGCGCCTCGAAGGCGGCACGGGCAAGCTCGACGATGCCATTCAATCCTACGAGCGCGGCACGCTGCTGAAGCGCCATTGCGAGGCGAAGCTGCGCGAGGCGCAGGCGCGCGTAGACAAGATCGTCATCGCGCCCGATGGCTCGGTCACGACGGAGCCCACCGCCCTTGAGTGAGCACTCCTGGTCGACCGGCACCTCGTTTGCCGAGGCGCTCGCCGGCGCGGCCAAGCTCACGGACGCCGCGCTCGAGCGGCTGATCCCGCTGCCGCCGGGCCTCGAGGCCCGGGTCTTCGAGGCGATGCGCTACGCGGCGCTGGCGCCCGGCAAGCGGCTGCGGCCGTTTCTGGTGCTGGCGAGCGCACGGCTCTTCGGAGTGTCCGCGCGCAGCGCTCTGCAAGTGGCCGCGGCGATCGAGCTGGTGCATTCCTATTCGCTGGTGCACGACGACCTTCCCGCCATGGACGACAGCGATCTCCGCCGCGGCCGCCCGACCTGCCACAAGGCCTTCGACGAGGCGACCGCGGTGCTCGCGGGCGACGGCCTCTTGACGCTCGCGTTCGAGGTCCTGGCGCACCCCGACACGCATGGCGACAGCGCCGTGCGGTGCGAGCTGGTGAGCGCGCTCGCGCAGGCCGCCGGTGCGAGCGGCATGGTCGGCGGCCAGATGATCGACCTCATCGCCGAGAACCGCAGTCTCGATATCGGCGCGATCACGCGCCTGCAGCGGCTCAAGACCGGCGCGCTGATCGCGTTCGCTTGCGAATCCGGGCCCATCCTGGGCAAAGCCTCGACCGAGGTGCGCTCGGCGCTGCGCGGATATGCGCACGACCTGGGCCTTGCCTTTCAGATCGCCGACGATCTCCTCGACGTCGAGGGGAGCGCGGGCGAGACCGGCAAGCCCGTGGGCCAGGACGTGGCGGCCGGCAAGGCGACCTTCGTTTCGATACTCGGTCGCGAGCGAGCCCGGGATCAGGCGGAGCTCCTGGTCCGCCAGGCGGTCGCCCACCTTGATTTATTTGAGGAGAGGGCCGACCTTCTGCGCCAAGCCGCGCGGTTCGTCGTCGATCGCCGGACTTAGGACAGTGTGACGCGCGGCACATCGCCGCCGCTAGCGTCGCGTGGCGGCACGGGACAAGTGCACGCCAACAAAAACAGAGGAGCCACCGGACAGCGCATGATGAACCGCCGCTCGATCCTTCGCATCCTCCCGGGAGGCGTGGCGCTCGCTGCCTTGCCGATCTCGGCGAGTCGCGCCGCCGGAAGCCCCGCCGACACCATCAAGGCTTTCTACGATACCCTGCTCTCGGTCATGCAGCAGGCGAAGGCGCTGGGCCTCAAAGGCCGCTACCAGAAACTCGATCCCGCCATCCATCGGGCTTTCAATCTGGCGCTGATGACCAGGCTTTCGGTCGGCCCGGATTGGCAAAAGCTGAGCCCGGAAGAGCAGAAGAGCCTGGTCGCCGCCTTCACCGATCTCAGCGTCTCGACCTACGCCGCGCGCTTCGATGGTTTCTCCGGCGAGCGTTTCGAGGTGGATCCAAACTCCACGCCGAGCTCAGGCGGGGTCATCGTCAAATCCAAGCTCGTGCAGTCGAGCGGCGAGTCCGTGCAGCTCAACTACCTCATGCGAGAGGGCGATGCGGGTTGGCAGATCCTGGACGTGTTCCTGCAGGGCACGATCAGCGAGCTGGCGACGCGGCGATCGGAATTCTCCTCGGTGCTGCGGCGCGATGGCGCTCAGGCGCTGGTGCAACTCATCCAGAACCGCGCCGCCGATCTCAAAAAATCCGCGTGAACCCGTAACTCGCCGCGTCCCTCAGGCCGCGGAAGATCGACCCTCTCGAGGAAGCTGCGCGGGACGAGGCGCTATGGCTTCTTGAGCGCGGGATCGGTGTAGAGTTCTTGGTCTTCCGGCGGCGCGGGCTCGCCGTGCCGCAGCTCCGACGCGCGGTGCTGGCGCCAGAGGCTGCGCAGCTGGGCGTAGAGGTCGATCGCGTTCTTCTGGATCTCGTCGAAGCTCTCGATGTTGCGCGAGCGCTCGTCGATGCCCTTGGCGATCCAGCGATAGAATCCCGCGCTGGTCGCGCCGTAATGAACGGTCAAGCCCCACCAGAAGGGGTCCATATAGGAATCGACGCCGAGTCCGATGGCATCGCGCGGGTTGGAGGGCCCCAGGATCGGCAGAACCAGATAAGGTCCGTCGGGAACGCCCCAGGAGTAGAGCGTCTGACCGAAGTCGCCACTCTGCTTCTCCATGCCGATTTTGCTGGCCTGATCCCACAGCCCGCCGATGCCAAAGGTTGAGTTGAACAGGAAGCGGCCCGCGGTCGTGTTCGCCCGACTGAACTCACCTTGCAGCGAGTCGTTGATGAAGATCACGGGCTCGCCAAGGTTGTCCAGGAAGTCGCGCATCCGATTGCGCCCGAATTCCGGCACGGCCCAGCGGTAGCCTTTCGCCACGGGCTTGATCAGAATGCGGTCCAAGAACAGGTTGAAGTCGAGAATCTTCCGATTCGTCGGCTCGAACGGATCGTTGGTCTTGTCGAATTCAGCTCGAGCAGCGGGGTCGGTGGGCGGCGTTGCGCAGGCGGAGACCGCCATGACCGACCCGATCAGCGCGCCCAACCGGAGCCAACGAGGCCTGAAAGACACGTGATGCACCTCTTCAAACCTCTTTGGACCGCGTACCGCGCGCTCACCCAGCGGGCGCCGCATGGTTGACAAGGCGACGCACGAATGCAACGGCATTTTCAAGGCTTGGCGCCCCTTCAAGCGCGGCCCAGGTATGCCCGAAACCGCTGATAAAACATAGCATGCCGCTAAATATATTAAAAATTCTTAGCCTCCTGCTGGATATCACTTCCCTGGTCGGGTGTGTCTATCTTGCAACAGCCGCTGCGGTGGTCGTCCGATTCGCGAAACGCCCAGCATCAACCGTACCGGCGGGGCGGCCCGTCAGCGTGATGAAACCGCTGTGCGGCCAGGATCCTGGCCTGCTCGATAATCTGCTGTCATTCGCCGATCAGGCATATCCGGAGTTTCAGATCGTTTGCGGCGTGCAGAACGCTGCCGATCCGGCGATTCCCGTCGTCGATCGTCTGAAGCGCGAGCGGCCGAGTATCCCGGTGACGCTGGTGGTGGATTCGACACGTCGCGCCGGGAATCTCAAGGTAGCCAATCTCATGAACATGCTGCCCGCCACACGGCATGACCGTCTGGTGATGGTGGACAGCGACATGCGCGTGCCGCCGAGCTTTCTCTCGACCGTGACTGCTCCGCTCGAGGATGCCAGCGTGGGGCTGGTGACCTCGCTTTACCGCGGCCGGCCGGCCGATCGAAGTCTTCCCTCGCTGCTCGGCGCTCACTACATCAATTATGCTTTCTTGCCGCAGGCCATTCTCGGCGAGGCGTTGCGGCCCGGCCAGGGATGTTTCGGCGCCAGCATCGCCATGACACGCCAAACCTTGGAGGCCATCGGCGGCTTTGAAGCGGTCGCCGACGCGCTCGCCGACGACAACGCGATGGGCTCGGCGGTGCGGCGCCTCGGCAAGCGCATCGTGGTTTCCGACCTGATCATCGACGACTGGGTGAGCGAGCCCTCGGTCATGGCCCTGTTCCGGCACGAGCTGCGCTGGGCCCTCACGATCCGGGGCGTGGCGCCCTGGGGCTATCTGGGCTCGCTCATCACGCACCCGGTGGCGCTCGCCGTTTTGGCCGCGTGCCTCGGCGGGTTCGGTTGGCTGAGCCTGGGGGGGCTCGCGGTTGCATTGTTGGCGCGCTTTGCTATGGTGCGCGCCACCGATCGCGCCCTCGGCCTCGAGGCCAGCCCGCTTTGGCTCGTGCCGTTGCGCGATCTCCTGTCGTTCGGCGTGTTCCTCGCGAGCTACTTTACCCGAACGGTGGCTTGGCGCGATCGCAACTTCCATGTGGACCGCCAAGGGCAACTCACCCTCGAAGGAGATCCTGCCGCATGATGAAGACCCTGTTCTTGCATCCGCCGTCCTTCGAGGGATTCGATGGCGGAGCAGGGTCGCGCTATCAGGCGCGACGTGAGATCCGCTCGTTCTGGTACCCGACTTGGCTGGCTCAGCCGGCGGCGCTGCTGCCGACAAGCAAGCTGATCGACGCGCCGGCGGCCGGCATCTCCCTCGGCCAGGTGCTGCCGCTCGCGAGGGACTACGACCTCGTGGTCATGCACACCTCGACGCCGTCCTTTTCGGCCGATGCCAAGATGGCGGCGGCGCTCAAGGACGTGAACCCCGCTCTCAAGGTGGGCTTCGTCGGCGCCAAAGTCGCGGTGCAGCCGGAGGAGAGCCTTCGTCAGGCGCCGGCCATCGATTTCGTCGGCCGCAATGAGTTCGACTTCACCATAAAAGAGATCGCCGAGGGCCGGCCGCTCGCCGACGTCGACGGCGTGAGCTACCGGAACGCCGAGGGCGTGCTCGTCCACAATGCCGAGCGCGCCACGCTCGAGGACATGGACCAGCTGCCGTTCGTGAGCGAGGTCTACAAGCGCGACCTCGATATCGAGGATTATTTCATCGGCTACCTGAAGCACCCTTACGTCTCGTTCTATACGGGACGCGGCTGCAAATCGCGCTGCACCTTCTGCCTCTGGCCGCAGACCGTGGGCGGGCACCGCTATCGCGTGCGCAGCGTCGGGCACGTCGTCGATGAGGTCCGCTACATTCTCGCGAATTTTCCGCAGGTGAAGGAAATCTTCTTCGACGACGATACCTTCACCGATGCCGGCCCGCGCGCCGAGGCTATTGCGCGGGAGCTCGGCAAGCTCGGCGTCCCCTGGTCCTGCAACGCCAAGGCGAACGTGCCGCGCGAGACGCTGAAGGTGCTGAAAGACAACGGGCTCCGGCTTTTGCTGGTAGGCTACGAGACCGGCAATCAGCAGATCCTCTACAATATCAAGAAGGGCATGCGCATCGACGTCGCGCGGCGCTTCACCCGGGATTGCCACGAGCTCGGCATCACCATTCACGGCACCTTCATCCTCGGGCTCCCCGGCGAGACCAAGGAGACCATCGAGGAGACCATAAAGTTCGCCACCGAGATCAATCCGCA
>DATMMM010000060.1:0-3245 GCA_035569735.1 Allostellaceae bacterium
CCCTGCCGCACCGCCTCTTCGAGGACGGCGAGCACGTCCGGTGACGCGCCCGACTGCGAGATGCCGATGACGCACTGGCCGTCGAGTGAGGGAGGGCTCGCATAGCGCGTGAACAGGGACGGAGCCGCGAGGGCGACGAGCGCTCGATTGCGCCGCCCGAAGAGGTATTTCGCGTACAGGGCGGCGTGGTCCGAGCTGCCCCTGGCGGCGATGACGAAACCCCGTGGGCGCAGGTCGCGATATCGCGCGCCGATGGCATCGACCGCGGACCCACTCGCCTGGATCAAGCGAGCGGCGACCTCCGGCTGCTCGCGGATCTCGTCGTAGAACCGGCTCACTTTCGGAACCGGACCTTGCCCCCGACCATCGTCAGGCGCACCCGCAGATCACCGTCCAGGACCACGAGGTCTGCGCACGCGCCGGCGTGGATCCGGCCCAACCCCCGCTCACCGAGCACGCGCGCGGGCACCGTCGAGGCCATCGCGATCGCACGCGCGGGGTTCACTCCGGGCACCACTGCCATGCGCCGCACGAGGTCATCCATGGTGGCTGCGCTTCCGGCCAGCGTCCCGTCCTCCAGCCGCACCACCATGCCGTCGCTGACCACACGCCTGCCCGTGAGGCTGTAGATGCCCGGCGGGGCGCCCGCGGCGGCGGTCTGGTCGGTGGTGAGCGCGATTCGCATCGGGTCCTTCACGCGGACCAGCTGCGCGCACGAGGCCGGATGAACATGCTCGCCGTCCGCTATCAAACCGACAGACACACGTGGGTCGAGGAGCAGGGCCAACGCGATGCCCGGGCGGCGATGGTGCACAGGCGGCATGGCGTTGTAGATATGAGTTCCGAACCGGATTCCAGCCGTGATCGCGCGACGGCCCTGCTCGAAATCGGCGCCCGTGTGCCCGGCGCTCACCACGATGCCGGCACGCACCAGCCGTTCGATCGCATCGAGCGCGCCGGGCAGCTCGGGTGCGAGCGTAACCAGTCGGGGCCGCGCCAATGCGATCAAGTCGACGCTCGCCGGCTCCGGTTCCGCCAGGCACGCGCGCTCGTGCGCCCCACGGAAGGATGGGTTGATGAACGGACCCTCGATGTGAGCGCCGAGGACCCGCGCGCCCGGTGACTCGGCGGAGCCCGCCGACGCGGCGAACTCGGCGCCGACGCTGACCGGGGCCGAGATGAGCGTGGGCAGAAACGCGGTGACGCCGGTCGATGGCAGCAGCTCCGACATGGCCGCGATCTCATCCCGGCCGCCGGCGGCATCGTGCCCTCCAAAGCCGTTGACCTGCAGGTCGATGAAACCGGGCGCGATCCATTCGCCAGGCCCGGCGGTCACCTCGTCGTCGGGGTGACGAGGCGGCTTGCCGGCGCCAACCCACGTGATCAGGCCGTCCTCGACGAGCAAGGCATCGACCGAGCTGTCCAGCCCGTGCACGCGCCCGCGGAAGAGCGTGCTCATGTTCGAGACCTTTCGCCGAGGGCGACGGCGAGGTCGCCGCCCGCAGCGGACAACCGAGCGCGAGCGCCAGCCGCGTCGAGACCGAAGCGAAGCATCAGGATGGCGAGCTTTGCGTTTCCGCCCGCATCACCAAGCGTCGCTTCGACTTTCTCGTCGGAACCACCGGTCAGCTCTCGGACGATGCGAGCTGCCCGACCCCGCAGCTTTTCATTGGCCGCGACGACGTCGACCATCCGGCCTCGGTAAGTGTGGCCGAGGGTCGTGAAAACCGCGGTGCTGATCATGTTCAGGGCCGTTTTTTGCGCCGTGCCCGCCTTGAGCCGCGTCGAACCCGCGATCACCTCGGGGCCGGCATCGACCTCGATGGCGATGTCCGCAGCGGCCACCAGTGGTGATCCCGGCGCGCAGCTCAGGCCGACGACGAGCGCGCCGGCGCGGCGGGCCTCGGCGACAGCCGCCAGCACGTATGCGGTACGGCCGCTCGCGCTCACGCCTACAACCGCGTCGCGCGGGCCGAGCACCGCGCCACGCGCGTCGGCGGCGCCCATCGCGCGGTCGTCTTCAGCCTCACCATCATCGGCGGTGTGAGCCTGGACCAGGTCCGGCGAGACCCCGAAGGTCGCCGGGCACTCGGCGGCGTCGAGGGCCGCCAGCCGGCCGCTCGTCCCCGCTCCGAAATAGTGAAGGCGCCCGCCCGAACGCAATCGTAAGGCGATCTGCTCGACCGCTTCCGCGATCCGGTCCAGGGCCGCACGCACGGCGTCGACGGCTCGCCTGTCCTCGACATTCATGAGCTCGAGCAGCTCGCGGACGGCGAGCTTATCCAGGTCGTCGGCCCGCGGGTGGGCGGTCTCGCTCATCGCCCCAACAGGGCCTCGGCGGCGGCGATGCCGCAGACACGCGAACCGCCAAAGGTGGTCACGTACGCGGCCGCCCCCGCTGGCCGGCAAGCGGGCAGACCCATCTCGACCAGGATCGTGTCGGGACGCTGCGCGAGCACGGCTTCAGCCAGGGCCGCCATCCAGGGGTGGCGGTGAAGGTTCTTGACGACGAGCACGAGGCTGCGGTTGGCAGCTTCGCCCAGGACGCCGTCCAGGTTCTCGGGTGGAGCATCGAGTTCGAGCGCGGTGACGCGCACGCCGAGTCGGGCCAGCGGATCGGCGATGCCCCACGGCACCACGCCTGCGGCCTGCGATGGGGTCGATCTGAGCTGGACGACAACCGGATTGCCGTGGATGTGAACGGAGCCTTCGACTTTGATGGCGCGGCGCGCGGCAGCCAAGCCGATCCCCCGATCCCGTGCCGGCGTTCCATCCTGCCGCCGGCGCCATTCCGCCAGCCCGTCCACGCGCGCAGCGGCTTCGGCCAGGCGCGCCTCACTCACCCGGCCGGCCTTGACCGCGGCCACGATCGCGGCGCGCAGCTCGTCCGCTATGTCCTCTCCGGCGAGGCCGCCGCCGATGCATAGGAGGTCGCAGCCGGCGGCCAGCGCCAGCACCGTGCCCTCATCGATGCCGACCCCATCGGCGATCGCGCGCATCTCCAGCCCGTCGCTGACAGCGAGGCCGTCGAACCCCAGCTCGCCACGGAGGAGGCCGGTCATGACCTTCGCGCTGATCGTCGCGGGCACGCCGTCTATCGAGGGGACCACGATGTGCGCGCTCATCACTGCCCGCACTCCGGCGGCGATCGCCGCCCGAAAGGGTTCCAGCGCGCCCGATGCGTGAGGATCGTCGTTGACGACGGGGAGCGCGAGGTGAGAGTCGACAGATGTGTCTCCGTGTCC
>DATMMM010000061.1:0-24047 GCA_035569735.1 Allostellaceae bacterium
TCCGCGACCACCAGGATCTCCGAGGGGCCGGCGATCATGTCGATCCCGACCGTCCCGAACACTCGGCGCTTGGCGGCCGCCACGTAGGCGTTCCCGGGCCCGACGATCTTGTCCACAGGCCGTACCGTCGCGGTGCCGTAAGCGAGCGCCGCCACCGCCTGGGCGCCGCCGATCCGATAGATCTCGGCGACACCCGCGCGTTTCGCCGCCGCGAGGACCAGCGGGTTGAGCTTGCCGTTGGGCGCCGGCACCACCATCGCCACGCGCTCGACGCCGGCGACGCGGGCGGGAATCGCGTTCATCAGGACGGAGGACGGATAGGCCGCCAGCCCGCCCGGCACATAGATGCCGACCGCCGCCAGAGGCCGCCAACGAGCGCCGAGCCGGACCCCCTCGGCGTCGACATAGTCGAGATCGGAGGGCAACAGACGGCGATGATAGGACTCGATCCGCCGCGCCGCGAGATCGAGTGCTTTCAGGGCGTCGGTGGCACAGTCCTGCCCGGCAGCCTCGATCTCCGCCGCGGAGACCCGCAGCGTGGCCGAGGTGAGCGACACCCGGTCGAATTTTTGCGTCAGCTCGATCAGGGCCGCATCGCCGCGCACCCGGACCTCGGCGATGATGGCGGCAACCGCCGCGTCCACGTCGGCCGCGGTTTCTCTCTTGTCCCCGAGGAGCGCAGAAAACTCCGCGGCGAAACCAGGCGCGCGGCTGTCGAGCCTACGCGGCATCGGCGATCTCCCGGAAGCGATCGACCCAGGCGCAGATCTCCTGCGGCCGGGTCTTCAAGGCCGCGCGGTTCACGATCAGGCGGGACGTGATGTCGGCGATGCGCTCGATCTCCATGAGGCCGTTTGCCTTCAAGGTGGCGCCGGTCTGCACCAGGTCGACGATCCGCCGGCAGAGGCCGAGCTGCGGCGCCAGCTCCATCGCGCCGTTGAGCTTGATGCACTCCGCCTGCACGCCACGCGCCGCGAAATGCCGGCGCGTGATCTCGGGATATTTGGTGGCGACCCGCACGCGGCTCCAGCGCGCGGGCTGGTCTTGCTCCGCGAGATCCTGTGGTGCCGCAACGACGAGCCGGCAACGGCCGATCTTGAGATCGAGCGGCGCGTAGATCTCCGGATATTCGAACTCCATCAGCACGTCGTTGCCGGCGACGCCCAGATGCGCCGCACCGAAGGCGACGAAGGTCGCCACGTCGAAGTTGCGCACGCGCACGACGTCGAGCCCGGGGTGGTTGGTCCGGAAGCGAAGCTGGCGCGAGTCCTCGTCCTCGAACTCCCGCTCGATCTCGATGCCCGCGCGCGCCATGAGCGCCACGACCTCGCCGAGGATACGCCCCTTGGGCAGCGCCAGTACCAGCGTCTCGTTGCCGCGCACGGACTCCAATCTCCACGAAAATTGGTCGCTTTTGACGAGCCGCCCGCCTGGCGCGGGCTCTAGGACTAGAGCGGATGCCGCGGTTGCCAGCGGGTCGGCCAGGGCTCGCTCAGATCGTCTAAATGGCACAGGATCTCGGCGGTTTCCAGCTGGATCGAGGCGCCGCCAGCGAAGTCGAGCTGAAGCGCGCCCGCGACCCGGCGCACCGCCAGCAGGGCCAGGATGCGATTGGGATCGCCTGGGTTGAAGCCCCGGCGCCGCACCGCGCTCACGCCCCCGATGCTGAGGCCGGTGAGGCGCCGCTCGAGCTTTTCCCGCGGTCGGTTGGGGGGCGCCTCCCAGCGGAAGCGGTTGGCGACCAGCGCAAAGCGCTGCTCGTCGGGCAGGTAGGCCATCTCGGAGACCGGGATAAGCGCATCCTGGAGAATGGCGGAGATCACCGCCAGATCCTCCTCGTCGCGGGCGAGGAGCCTCAGCGCATCGGCGGGCCGATGGCGCGGCTCAACCATCGCTCAGGCGCTCGATATCGGCGCCGCAGGCCGCGAGCTTCTCCTCGAGGCGCTCATATCCGCGGTCGAGGTGATAGATCCGGTTGACCAAGGTCTCTCCCCCGGCGGCAAGGCCCGCCAGCACCAGCGACACCGACGCGCGCAGGTCCGTCGCCATCACCGGCGCGCCCGCGAGCTTGGTCACCCCCCGTACCATCGCGGATGCGCCATGCACGTTAATATTGGCGCCCATCCGGCAGAGTTCCGGCACATGCATGAAGCGGTTCTCGAAAATCGTCTCGGTGATCATCGCCGCGCCCTCGGCCGTGGTCATCAGCGCCATCATTTGCGCCTGCAGATCGGTCGGGAAACCCGGAAACGGCTCGGTCATCACGTCGACGCCGCCGATCCGGCCGTTCCGGCGCTGGACCAACACGCCGCGCGGGGTCGGCTCTACGGTGACCCCGGCGCCTTCCAGGACCCGGATCACCGCCGCCAAAGCCTCGCCCTCGGCGCCCACGAGCTCCACTTTCCCGCCGGTGATCGCGGTTGCCATCATATAGGTACCGGTCTCGATCCGGTCGGGGATCACTTTGTGAGTGGCGCCATGGAGGCGCTTGGCGCCGCGAATCCGGATGCGATCGGTGCCGGCGCCCTCGATGGCGGCGCCCATGCCGACCAGGCAATGGGCGAGGTCCACCACCTCCGGTTCGCGCGCGGCATTGACCAGCGTGGTCTCGCCCTCGGCAAGGCTCGCCGCCATCAGCAGGTTCTCGGTGGCGCCAACGGAGACCGTGGGGAACACGACCTCTCCGCCCTTCAACCCTTCGGGCGCGGTCGCCTCGATATAGCCCTGGCGCAGATTCACCTTGGCGCCCAGGCGCTCCAGCCCCTTGAGGTGCAGGTCGACCGGCCGGGTCCCGATCGCGCAGCCGCCGGGAAGCGACACCCGCGCCTCGCCGGCCCTCGCCACCAAGGGCCCCAGCACCAGGACCGAGGCCCGCATCTTGCGCACGAGGTCGTAGGGGGCCGTGGTGGAGGCGATCCGCCGGGCGCGCAACTCCATCGTATGGCCGACCTGGTCCGCGTGCTCGGCGCCATTGAGCGTCACGGAGACGCCGTGCTGAACCAAGAGATGGGCCATGGTGTCGATATCGACCAGGCGCGGCAGGTTGGTGAAGCTGAGCGTCTCGTCGGTCAGCAGGCTCGCGGCCATCAACGGCAGGGCCGCATTCTTGGCGCCGCCGACGCGAATTTCGCCCTCGAGCGGGCGGCCGCCGCGGATGCGAATCTTGTCCATTGTCCCCTTGAAGAACCCCCTCTGGTCCGGTCGACGTCGGCTCCGGGAGTCGAGCCTCGTCGCGGCTGATGGTGCTAATACACGATTATGGCGAAAATCGTCACAGGCGGGGAAGCGTCACGCCGCGCTGGCGCATGTATTTTCCCTTGCGGTCGGCATAGGAGACCTCGCAGGGCTGCTCGCCCTTGAAGAACAGGAATTGGCAGACGCCCTCGTTGGCATAGATGCGCGCCGGGAGCGGCGTGGTGTTGGAAATCTCGATGGTGACGTGGCCTTCCCATTCGGGCTCGAGCGGCGTCACGTTGACGATGATGCCGCAGCGCGCGTAGGTGGACTTGCCGAGGCAAATAACGAGAACATCCCGCGGCACGCGGAAATATTCGATCGTGGTGGCGAGCGCAAAGCTGTTGGGCGGCACGATGCAGACGTCGGTCTCGCGGTCGACGAAGCTCTGGGTAGAGAACGCCTTGGGGTCGACGATCGCGCTGTCGACATTGGTGAAGATCTTGAACTCGCGCCCGACCCGGGCGTCGTATCCGTAGGACGAGAGCCCATAGGAGATCACGCCCTCGCGGGTCTGCCGCTCGACGAAGGGCTCGATCATGCCCTGGGTGGTCGCCATTTCGCGGATCCAGCGGTCGGACAAGATCGGCATCAGTGAGCTCCGTAGGAACCGAGACATCGGCGGGGTGCGCGGCCCTTGTAACGGAAGGGTCGCGGCGGCTCAAGCGGGCGCCGCCTAGGATTGCTTGGATTTGACGGAGCTCGTCGAGTCGGGGGTGTCGCGCTCGCGCGCCTGCGCCTTGCGCTTCCTCAGGTTCTCGCGGAGCGCCGCGGCGAGCCGCTGCCTGCGGGCCTCGCGGGCGCCGGCGCCTGCCTTGCCGAGCGTGGGACCCGGTTTGATGCTGGTCATCTCGGCTTGAGCGTGGCGACAGGCACGCGCGGGGTCAAGATCGGGGTTGGCGGCCGGTCCTTGCCGACCCTTCGGGAAGAGGCCGATACACGCAATCGTGCTGCACCCGTATGGCATGTCGCGGATTCCGCCATCTGGTCGCGGCCTCCGACGCTCTGATAGGCTGCGTTTCAAAGCTAACGACTCGGCAGGGAACCCTTGCGGCATACAGATCCCTTTCCCATTCCTCACCAAGGGCTGACGCCGACGCATCGCCTCGATTGGGAGGCCATGGCGAGGAAAGTCGTTCGCGACGTGCTTCGCCTCGAGCGCCACGAGCGGGTGCTGATCTCGGCCGATCCCTACTGCGGTGGCGCGATGCTGGAAGCGGTGCGCGCGGAGATCCAGCGCGCGGGCGGCATCGAATTGGCGACGATGCTCCATTGGACGCCCGCGCTGACCCAGTTGCGCAAGCCCGACGGCACCCGGCCGGACCTCGCCGACGCGGCCGCCGAGGACGAGGCCATTCGCGGACTGTTCGGACTCGCCGACGTCTATCTTTGGCTGCAGAACGATTGGCGGTCGCCGCGCGCCACCCACACCGTGGGCCAGAGCGAGCGCATTCTGGAGACCTGGTCCGGGCGCAGCGTGCATTTCCACTGGTTCCACGATCCCGGAAATCCCGATCCCGATCACCCCTCCAATATCGCCCTCGACCACGTCTATCAGGACGCGGTGCTGACTCTGGATTATGGCGCGCTGCGCCGGCGAATGCGCGATCTCGTCTCCAGGATGACGGAGCGCGAGTTGAGGGTGCGTACTCCCGACGGAACGGACCTGCGCTTTCGCACCGGCGCGCGTTTCCACGTAAACGACGGCGACGCCTCCAAAGCCAAAGCCGCCGCCGCAACCTCGCCGCGCGATCGTGAGGAGGAAATCCCTTGCGGCGCCGTGCGCACAATTCCGCTGCGAGATTCCGTCGAGGGCGTGATCTCCATTCGGAAAGGATTCGGGTTCCC
The DNA here is from genome assembly GCA_035569735.1 of Allostellaceae bacterium. Lineage (GTDB taxonomy): Bacteria > Pseudomonadota > Alphaproteobacteria > ATCC43930 > CGMCC-115725 > DASZHJ01. The sequence continues at coordinate 5,083 of DATMMM010000061.1, forward strand.
CACCTCCGGCAATGGCCTCGATATCGACCGCTGGCTGGACCAGGGATTGCGGCTCCATTTCGAGCGGGGATTTATCCGGCGGGTGGAGACCGACGGCGATCAGGCCGCGCTCGATCGCGCCTGGTCCGCCGAGACCGGGGACAAGGATCGGCTCGGCGAGATGGTGCTCGGCTGCAATCCGCTGTTGCGCCGGATCGAGGGGCTCGCCTTTCCGCCCTATCACGGTTTCGGCGATGCGGTCTTGCGATTGACGATCGGCGAGAATATCGAGTCCGGCGGCGAAAACCGGTCGAGCCTGCATCGATGGCTCATGTTTTTCGATGCGGATATCAGCGCGGGGGACGATATGCTCGTGTCCAAGGGACGATTGACGGCGCGGTGAATCGCGAGCTGGTACGGCCGTCCCACAGGAATCAGGAATGCGGGTGAACTCAGAAAGGGAGGATGGACTATGATACGCGGCATACTCGCAAGCACCGCCCTCGCGGCAGGCCTGGCGATCGCCTCGGTCTCGGCGAGCGCGGACACCGTCAATCTCACGATCGGCAAGCTTCTGGAAGTCACCGGGCCGCTCTCGGAGACCGGGCCCTCGCAGGACAAAGCGGTCAAGCTCGCCGTCGAATACGCCAACGAGCAAGCCAAGAAGGCCGGCGTTGCCATCCAGGCGAAGGACGTCGGCGCCGACGTTCAAGGCGATCCACAGGCCGCCGTATCGGCGGCGCGCAGCCTGGTCGATCAGGGGGCGTCGTGCCTGATCGGGCCGGCGATCACGCCCGAATCCATCGCGATCGCCAACGGCGTGACGATCCAAAAGCGGGTCACCATCTGGCCGGTCGGCACCAGCATGCGCCTGCGCACGATCAAGGACGAAGGCACGATCTTCCGGACCGTGCCGCCCGACAGCCTGCAAGCCTTGGCGCTCGTGAACGCCGCGATCGACAAGCTGGGCACGGCCAACGGCAAGCTCGCCTCCGTGATCTATCGCAACGAGCCCTACGGCGAGGGTCTCGCCAAGGATTTCTCGGCGGCTTGGACCGCCAAGGGCGGCAAGGTGCAGGGGCCGACCGTGTTCGACCCGGCGCAAGCCACGTTTGATTCCGAGGCGGGACAAGCGGTCGCCAACAATCCCGACGCCTATATCATCATCGACTACCCCGACACCTACGCGAAGCTGGGCGCCGCGCTGGTGCGCACCGGAAAATTCGATCCGACAAAAGCCCTGGTCGCGGATGCGTTGGCCTTCTCCACCGTGCCCAGCAACATCCCGCCGCAAGCGATCGAGGGCATGCGCGGCACGCGCGGCGGCACGCCGACCGGGACCGATGCGTACAAGATCTTCGACGCGTTGTGGCAGAAGGCGGGCGGCGTCGAGCATTTCTCCCTGGACGCCAACAGCTTCGACTCCGCGACGCTGTGCTTCCTGGCCGCAGCTGCCGCCAAGTCCTCCAGCCCGGCCGCAGTCACCGACCACGTGCGGGCAGTAACGACCAAGGGTGCGCCGAAATTCTATCTCACGACTTTGGCCGATGCGCTCAAGGCGGTCGATTCCGGCCAGAAGATCGATTACATCGGCGTGGCTGGTGCCTTCGAATTCGCGGACAACGACGATCCGACCGTGAGTCTGTTCGACATCTTCGAGTACCAGAAGGGCAAGCTCGTGGTGCTGAAACAGATCGATGCGACCAAGTGACGGGATCGCTGGATTGACCGAGGGCGGGCGACGGGGCGGCGATGCTCCGTCGCTCGCACCGCAAGCGTGGCGCCGATTATCGCCGGCTCTTTGGCTGGCCATCGCTCTCGTCCTGATCGCCCTCGGTTTGGCCGTTGTCGTGGGACCGGTCGCAGCCGGCCAGGCGACGCTCAATGGGCTGGTCGGCGCCGGCTATTTCGCCCTCGGTGCGGTCGGCCTCACGCTCGTCTATGGCGTTTTGCGACTGGTCAACTTCGCCCACGGCGACATGCTGACGGTGGGCATGTACATCGCGATCGCCATCATGGCGCTGGGCATCTCGTTTTGGCCGGCCGCGGTGCTCGCCATGATCTTGACCGCGCTGATCGCCATGCTGCTCGACCGGATCATGTGGGAGCCGATGCGGCGGGCACAGACCAGCACGCTTCAGCTCTTCCTGGTCGCGACCGGCCTGGCGCTCGTGCTGCGCTATTCGGTTCAGTTCTTCGCCGGGAGCCAAGTGCGCACGGTAGGCCTGGACACGATCAGCTCGGTCGATCTCGGTCCCTGGCACCTCGGACGCTTGCAGCTGGTGGTAATGCTGGTCGGACTGGTGACGATCGTGCTTGCCGGGATCGCGCTGCGCTACACCCGGCTCGGCAAGGAGATGCGCGCCGTCGCCGACAACATCGCGCTGGCCGAGGTCACGGGCATCGACACGCGCCGGACCATCCGCGTGACCTGGCTCGTCTCCGGCGCGATGGCGGCGCTCGCCGGCATCCTCTATGCCGCGTCCATCGGGTCGATCAACCCAAATTTCGGCTTCACCATCCTGCTCAGCCTTTTCGCGGCGGCCGTGCTCGGAGGCATCGGCAATGCCTATGGGGCGCTTGCGGGCGGGATCGTCATCGGCCTGTCCCAGGAATGGGCGACGCTGTTCTTCAATCCGCGCTGGAAGCCCGCAATCGGCTTCGCCATCCTGATCCTCACGCTGCTGGTGATGCCGCGCGGAATATTCGGCCGCAAAAAGGCGCGCTCATGAGCGTCGAGTTCTGGATCGGCGTCGGGGTGATCGCCGGCATCTACGCGATTTTCGTATTGGGGTTGCAGATCAACGTCGGCTTCACCGGCCTGCTGAATCTCGGCCAGGCGGGCTTCATGAGCATCGGTGCCTATGCGATGGGCATGCTGGTCGTAGATGCGGGATGGTCGCTCTGGGCCGCCATGCCGGTTGCGATCGCGATCGCGGTCACGGCGGGGCTCCTGGTGGGCTTGCCGTCCTTGCGCTTGCGCGCGGATTATTTCGCCATCGCCACGATCGCCTTCGCCGAGATCGTCCGCTATACGTTCCAGAACGCGGGCTTTGCCGGCGGCAACCAGGGGATCATCGGCTACGACGCGGAGTGGCGCGCGCTTGCCGCGTGGCTCCTGCATCAACTTGCGCATCTCGGTCTCGGCGGCATTACGCAGCTGCCGCTGTTCCTGGCCGTCTGGTTCTGTTTCGGTCTTTGTCTCATGGTGCTGCGGCTGCTTGCGGCCAGCCCCTGGGGACGCGTCTTGCGGGCGATCCGCGAGGACGAGGACGCCGCGGCGGCCCTCGGCAAAAACGTGCTCGTGTTCAAGCTGCAGTCGCTCGCGATCGCCGCGGCGCTCGCGGCGATCGCGGGGTTCTTTCTGGCGCTCAACGTGACCTATCTCTACCCCAGCGAGTTCGATCCGACTTTCACGTTTCTCGGTTATGCCGTGCTCGTGCTGGGCGGCTATGCCAGCTACGGCGGCGTCGCGCTCGGCGCGGTTCTGCTGTGGAGCCTCATGGAGGGCCTGCGCTTCCTGCATCTGCCGATCAGCGATGGACAGCAGGGCTCGCTCCGCTTCGTGCTGATCGGGCTCGCTCTCATCCTCCTGAGCATGCTGCGCCCACAAGGTCTGCTCGGACGGAAGGCTGAGATGCGGCTGCGTCGATGACAGAGGCCGGTTTCGCCGCCGATCCCATTCTCGCCATCGACGATCTGGACAAGCGCTTTGGCGGTCTCCGGGCCGTGGCGGGAGCAAGCTTTTCCGTACGCCGCGGCTCGCTGACGGCTCTCATCGGCCCGAACGGCGCTGGCAAGACGACCCTGTTTGACCTCGTCACCGGCTTCACGAGCCCGGATCGGGGCACGATCCGCTTCGACGGCGGGGCGATCACGGGCTTGCCGCCCCATCGGATCACGCGGCTCGGGCTCGTGCGCACGTTTCAGCTGACCCGCGTATTCGCGGCGATGACCGTCTTGGACAACATGATGCTCGCGTCGCCAAATCAGCCCGGTGAATCGCTCTGGCACTTGGCGGTGCAGCAGCAGGCCAACCGTCGCTCGGAAACGGCGGTGCGCGAGCGAGCGCTCGCCCTGCTGCGCCGGTTCGATCTCGAGAACAAATCGGCCGACTATGCGGGCACTCTATCCGGTGGCCAACGCAAGCTCCTCGAGCTCGCGCGCGCCCTGATGACCGCGCCCAGGATGGTGCTACTGGACGAGCCGATGGCGGGTGTCAATCGGGTGCTGGGCCGCAGGCTTCTCGATTACGTGGCGGATCTCAGGCGCACGGACGACATGACGTTTTTGTTCGTCGAGCACGACATGGACGTGGTCATGACCCGTGCCGATCACGTCGTGGTCATGGCCGACGGCGTGGTGATTGCCGCCGATAAGCCCGACGTTGTGCGTGCCGATCCGCGGGTGATCACGGCCTATCTCGGGCGGGCGCCGCAATGAGCCGGGCCGGCGCAGTAGAGGGGCCGCGGCTTTGAGCACCGCTCCGCCCGTGCTCGAGATCCGTGACCTCGTAGCCGGATACAGCCCAGAGCTGGACATATTGAGCGGCGTCTCGATCCGCGTACTCGCCGGGGAGATCGTGACCGTCGTCGGTCCAAACGGCGCCGGCAAATCCACCTTGATGAAAGCGGTGATCGGCCTGTTGGCTCCCCGTAACGGCCGCGTGTCGCTGCGCGACACCGATATAACCGGGCGTCCGCCTCATGAGATCGTGCGGCTGGGCGTCGGCTACGTTCCGCAGCGCGAGAACGTCTTCGAGAGCATGAGCGTTATGGAGAACCTGGAGCTCGGCAGCCTCGGGCCGCGTGGTCTCAATGGGACGGCTCGCATCGAGGAACTCTTCCGCCTGTTCCCGCGGTTGGGCGAGCGCCGGCGCCAGATCGTTGGAACCATGTCCGGCGGCGAGCGGCAGATGGTGGCGATGGCGCGCGCTCTGATGCCGAACCCGCAAATCCTCCTGCTCGACGAACCATCCGCCGGTCTGGCTCCCATGTTCGTCGAGGCGGTGTTCCGGCAGGTGACCGAGATCAACGCGGCCGGAGTGTCGATCCTCATGGTCGAGCAGAATGCCCGGGCGGCACTGGCCCTGTCGCATCGGGGCTACGTGCTGGACCTCGGACGCAATGCCTTCGAGGGACCGGGCCCGCAATTGCTTGCCGATCCGCGGCTCGCCGAGCTCTACCTGGCCTGAGCGACGCGTTGCAGCGCAGTCAGCCGATCGTCAGCACGGGGTCGCCCAACACGGCGCTTCGCGGAGAGATGCCGAGACCCGGCCCCACGGGCGCGCGCATCCGCCCGTCGACGCGTTTGGGGGCACCGTCCGCCAGCGCGACCGTGACGTAGCTGTTGCAGTCACTGACGCTGAATCGAAACGCCTCGGGCGTGCTGTGCGCGAGATGCGCGATCGCGGCGGTGACGATGTCGCCGCCGCCGCTGTCCTCGATCGTCACGGCGATCCCCATGGCGACGCACATGTCGCGCATCTGCCGAGCCGCGGTCAGGCCGCCTACCCTGCTGAGCTTGATGTTCACGATATCCATCGCGCCGTCCGCGTGGGCGCGCAGGAGCGCCGCCGCGCTGTCGATCGACTCGTCCAGGATCATCGGCTGGCGCAGGTGGCGGCGTAGGCTCCGGCACTCCTCATAGGTCAGGCACGGCTGCTCGATGTAGACGTCGAGATCTTCCACGGCGGACGCCACGCGCGTCGCCTGATGCGCGAGCCAGCTGCCGTTGGCATCGGCGACCACGATCTCTCCGGGTTCCAGCTGCCTCGCGACCGCCCGAATCCGCGCGACATCGAGATCGGGTCCGCCTCCGACTTTGAGCTGAAATTGCCGATAGCCCTGGGCGCGGAAGTGTGCGACCCGCTCGGCCATGCGCTCGGGCGCGTCCTGCGAGATCGCCCGATAGAGCGCGATGCTCTCGCCATGGCAGCCGCCGAGCAAGGTCGATATGGGAAGCCGGGTCGCCGCGCCGAGGAGATCCCAACAAGCGATGTCGAGTGCCGAGCGGACATAGGGATGGCCCTTCAGGTGCTGCTCCATGAGCCGGTTGATCACGCCGAGTTGGGTCGGATCCTGGCCGATCAGATGCGGCGCCAGCTCGGCAAGCCCGGCCCGCGCGCCGGCCGCGTAGGCCGGCAGGTAGGCGGGGCCGAGCGGGGCGATTTCGCCATGCCCGACGAGCCCGCTGTCGGTTTCGATCCTGACGACCGTCGAATCGTAAGCTCGGATCGATTTGCCGCCCGACCAGCTGTAGCTGCCTTCCGCCAAGGGCAAGTCGACCTGGTGGACGGTAATGCGCGTGATCCTCATGGGGACTCCGGCGGTGCGGGAGCGGAAACCGCATAATCGGACCCGGCCGCTCTCGCGTCCAGGGCCGCGAACGCCGGCGTGTTCTCGCCCGCGACTGCTGTTTTCCCGAAGCCGGGTTTGGCATAGAGTAGCGCCGCGGCCGGATTTCACGGCTCGCGTGCGCCATCCATGGAAGATCAGGGTCGGGCTCGATCGAACATGAAAGAACCATTGCCGGAATTCGCCTTCGTCTTGAGCAGGACGCGGCGCGCGCAAGTCGCGGAAGTGCTGCGGGATGCGATCTTCGCCGGGAAGATCGCACCCGGTACCCAACTCGTGGAGATGAAGCTCGCGCATCGCCTGGGCGTCAGCCGCGGGTCCGTACGCGAGGCCATATTGGAACTGGTCGAGCAGGGTCTGGTCGTCAGCAAGCCCTACGCGGGGACCTTCGTCATACGGATCGACGAGAAGGCGCTGAGCGAGTTGTTCGCACTGCGCAAGGTCCTGGATCGATATGCCTTCACTATGCTCTGGCCGCATCGCGACGACGCCTACCGTGCGGAATTCGCCGCGCGCAACCGCGCGATCGCCCAAGCGATGGAGACCGGGCAGCGCACGGCCGCCATCAAGGCGGAGATGCACTTCCACAGCTTTCCCTACGAGTTCTGCGGCGATGGCATGCTGCTCGAGGTCTGGCAGCAGCTCGCGCATCGGATTCAGCTCTGCTTCACGGTGAGTCAGACCGTGGTCTTCGGCCTGCCCTTCACCAAGGAGAATCAACGCTACCTGTCGGCCGCGCTGGGCAACAATCTCGCGGCAATGCTGGCGCAAGTGGATCGTCACCTCGATCTCGGCCTGAGCGCCGTGCAGCGCGCCTTGAAGACCGCCGACCAGAAAAGTCGCGAGATCGACGCATTGCCGACGGATCCTGCGCGCGCGCGCCGGACGGCGCGATCGGTTGGCCGCGGGGTCGGCGCCTCCGACTAGCGGTGCCGCGGAGACGTCGCCGGTCCTTGTCAATCGTCCGACAATCGACTACCGTCGCAACGCATCGGCAGGACGATACGAGCGGTTATTGAGAGGCTCGCGAGAGCCGTGATCGATCATTTCGGCGAATGCCTCGACGCCGTGTGTCTTGGCGGGGCTGGGACGCACGCTCGGATCAGTTTGGCGTGAAGCGGCGCGCACTCGCGGCGCGCCGCAATTGAAAATCGAAGCGCTCAAAATGGGAGGAACCACATGAGGAAGAAGTCCACGCAATTCCGTGGTGTGCCGGTCTCGCGCCGTCAGGCCCTATGGACTCTCGGAGCCGCCGGCGCGCTGACGGCCGCCACGAGCCTGCCGGTCGCACGCCCGGCTCGCGCGCAAGCGCAGGTAACCCTGCGCTGGTGGTCGCCGCAATCGTCGCCGGCGCAGCTTGCCGCGTACAAATTCCAGATCGCCCAGTTCGAGGCCGCGCATCCCGGCATCAAGGTCAACTTCGAGCCGACATCGGACGAAGGCTATCCCGCCCAGATGGCGGCGGCCTACGCGAGCGGCGAAGTCCCTGACCTCGTTACGCACATACCGTCGTTCGCGGTCGCGAGCTATTTCGACAAGGGGCTCGTGGAGCCCTTCAACGATGTGATCCAGGCGATCGGCCCGGATAAATATTATCCCAACGCGAACAAGACCTATGAGGTCAAGCCCGGCACCTTCAGCGGTACCGGCATCGGGAACACCGCCGCCGACAATTTCTGGGTCCGCAAGGACCTCATGGCGAAGGCCGGGATCGACCAGATCCCGCGCACCTGGGATGAGATGCGCGCGGCGCTCAAGAAGCTGCAGGGTGGCGGTATCTACGGTGCTCCGCTGCCGTTCGCCCGCAACAGCGCCACGGCCTTCGTCGTGACCACCTTGATCCATGGCGCCGGCGGGCAGATGTTCACGCCCGACCTTCAGGTGGCGATCGCCAGCCCGGAGACCGAGCACGCGCTGGAGTTCTATAAGTCACTGAGAGAGTACTGCCCGCCCGGCGCCACCAACTACAGCTGGGGCGAGATGATCACGGGCTTCGTGAGCGGGGCCACCGCGACCGGATACTACGCGGGGCGCGTGCTGGCGAATGTGAACAGCCAGAACCCCGCCATCGCCGACAAGATCACCTGCACGCTCTACCCGACGATCTCCAAGGATGTGCCGCAGGCCTCCGTGAACGACTTCCCGAGCGTCTTCATCCCGAAAGGCACGAAGAACCTCGATTCGGCGAAGAAGTTCGCGGCGTTCCTGTTCGAGCCCGAGGGCTACATCAAGCAGCTGCTCGCCGCACCCGGCCACGTGCTGCCGGTGCTCAAGACCATCGGCGAGAATCCGACCTATCTGGCCGATCCCATCATCAAGAAGTATCCGAAGGAGGTCGAGCTGATGACGGTCTCGGCCGCCGCCGGCTACAACCTCGGCTTCGAGAGCCCGAAGCACAAGCCCAACACCAAGTCGGTCGATATCATCGCGAGCGAGGCGCTCTCCGAGATGGTGCAGAGGGTGGCCCTCAACGACGAAAACGCCAAGGTGGTGATCGGCGATACCGCCAAGAAGCTCGAAGCCATCATGAAGAGCTGATCCGCTCCACCGCCCCCGCCGCAGCGCATGAGTGCGCGGCGGGGCGCAGGGCCGCACAGGATGGAGCAGGGTCAGGCCAGATGACGACGGCAGTTCTCGCAAGCCCGGCCAGAGCCCGGGCGTTCAGCCTTCAGCGTCAATACGCTCTCTTGGGCATGCTCCTCATCGCGCCGACGATTCTGGTTTTCTGCACCGTCATCGTCTACCCGCTGATCACCGCCATCTATCTCTCGCTGTTCTCGATCTATACGCCGACCCTTCAGGGACACTGGGTCGGCCTCCAGAACTTCCGGGAGATGTTCGGCTCCGCCGAGTTCTGGACCGCGTTGCGGACGAACGTGATCTGGACGGTGGGCACGCTCTCTTTGCAGATCGTGTTCGGCGTCGGCACGGCTCTGCTGCTCAATCAGAACATCTGGTTCCGATCCTTGGCGCGCAGCCTGATCTTGTTTCCCTATTTCGTGTCGACCGTGGTCGCCGTCCTCATCTGGCGTTGGATGCTCAACGACGTCTACGGGATCTTTAATCACGCCTTGTTGCAGGCCGGCGTGGTCGACATGCCCGTCGATTGGCTCGGCCGAATGCCCAACGCAATGACCAGCATCATCCTGATCGGAGCGTGGAAATACTTCCCCTTCGTGGTGATCGCGGTGCTCGCGCGTCTGCAGACCATCCCGCCGCAGCTCTACGAGGCCGCCACGATCGATGGCGCGGGCGCCTGGGGTCGCTTCTGGGACGTCACGCTGCCTCAGCTGCGCGAGGTGCTGGTGGTGATCATCCTGCTGAGGACGATCTGGGACTTCAAGGAGTTCGACCTGATCTACCTGCTGACCGGCGGCGGCCCGGTGACCTCGACCCAGACGCTGCCGCTGCTGGTCTACAAGCAAGCCTTCGGAATGAATTCGATGGGGACGGCGTCGACCTACGCGATCGGCATGCTGCTCGTGCTGCTCACCTTCATGGTCCTGTACTTGAGCCGCGTCGGCCGCGGGAGCGAGCAGACATGACGCGGCGCAGCGGCGCGAAATCGGTAGTTGCCACGATCGTGACCTGGAGCGTGGTCCTCGCGACCATATTTCCGCTGCTCTGGATGGCGATCACCTCGATCAAGCCGCAGCAGGAGCTGTTCACGATTCCGCCGATGTTTTGGCCCCGGAGCGTGACGCTCGAGCATTATCGAGAGCTGCTCGAGAACACGCCGTTCCTCAAATATTTCGGGCACTCGCTCGTGATTGCGAGTTCCACGACGGCGCTCGTGCTCGTGCTTGGCGTGCTCGGCGCCTACAGTCTCGTGCGGTTCTCCTATCCGGGCCGCGAGAGGCTGGCGCTGCTGGTGTTGTTCACCTATCTGCTGCCATCCGTGGTCCTCGTGCTGCCGCTCTATCTCCTGATGGTGAAGGTCGGCGTCGCGAACACGCTTTTCAGCCTGGTGATCGCCTATACGACGTTTTCCCTGCCCTATGCGCTCTGGCTCTTGCGGGCGTTCATGGCCGGCACGCCCGAGGATCTCGAGTGGGCGGCGCTCGTCGACGGCGCCAGCCGGCTCGGCGCGTTCTTCGACGTCGTGCTGCCGCAGGTTCTGCCAGGCATCATCTCGACGGCCGTGTTCACCTTCATCGTCGGCTGGAACGAGTATTTCTACGCGTTGGTCCTGGTCAACTCGGACAGCGCGAGGCCGCTCACGACCGGCGTCATGAACATGCTGATCACCTCCTTCAACATCGAATGGTCCTTGCTGATGGCGGCGTCGGTGATGATGAGCCTGCCGCTGATCGTGATCTTCGTCTTCCTGCAGAGCTACTTGACGCGCGGCTTTGCCGCCAGCGGCGTCAAGGGCTGATCGGTTCGCAATGGCCGGCATCTCCATAGCCAAGCTCTGCAAGGCGTTCGGCTCCGTGATGGCGGTCAAGGACCTCGACCTCGAGATCGCCGAAGGCGAGTTCGTCAGCCTGCTCGGCCCTTCCGGCTGCGGCAAGACGACGACCTTGCGCATGCTGGCGGGATTGGATTTCCCCACCAGCGGCACGATCAGCATCGCCGACCGCGTCGTGAACGATCTACCGCCGGGCAAGCGGGACATCGCCATGGTGTTCCAATCCTACGCGCTCTATCCGCACATGACGGTGGCCCAAAATATCGCTTATCCCCTGAGGAAGCGCGGCGTGCCGCGGCGAGAGCGTTTGGCGAAAGTGATGGACGTGGTCCGCTTGCTTCAGCTCGAGGCACTCGTCGACCGCAAGCCGCGCCATTTGTCGGGCGGTCAGCAGCAGCGGGTAGCGCTTGGCCGGGCGCTCGTGCGCGAGCCTCGGGTATTTCTGCTGGACGAGCCGCTGTCCAACCTCGACGCCAAGTTGCGCGCTCACATGCGCGCCGAGCTCATCGAGCTGCACCGCCGCATCGGCAAGACCATGGTCTATGTGACGCACGATCAGCTCGAGGCGATGACCATGTCGGATCGGATCGCGGTCATGCAGGGCGGCGTGCTCCAGCAGTTCGGCACACCCGCCGACGTCTATGAGCAGCCGGCCAATGTCTTCGTCGCCGACTTCATCGGCACGCCGTCGATGACGCTGTTCGAGGGCACACTGCATCGCCAGGCGGACCGCCTGGAGGCGCGCATCGGCTCGCTGGCGATTCCCCTGCCTCTGGAACACGTCGCGTGGACGGCTGCCTCCGATAGCCAGGCGATCAGGCTCGGCGTGCGCGCGGAGGACGTCTTTCTGGGCGAGACGGGCGAGCCCGCGAGGGTCAAGCTGGTGGAACCGACCGGTCACGAGAACATCGTTCTGCTGACGATCCACGGAATGGTCGTCACCGTGAGACTGGCGGCGGATGTCAGGCTTCGGGCGGGAGAAGCGGTGCGCGTCGGGTTTCGCACGCCGAGACTCCACATCTTCGACCGGGACACCGGAACCCGGCTGAACAGCGAGGGGCCGGCGCGGGTCGCATCCTTCCGAAGCTTGCAATCGATCGCCCAGCGATGAACCCGACGGGCAGCGTGGGCCGAGCGGGGCCGGACAACTTGAGACTTCAGCGAGGAGCTACGTCAGATGGATAGAAACAGTATCGATTGGCAGGGCTCGTTTCCGGCCATGACGACCCCCTTCGACGCCGAGGGTCGGATCGACGAGAAGGCGTTCTCGCGCAACATGGACCGGCTGCTGGCCGAGGGCGCGGCGGGCCTGGTGGTCGGGGGTTGTACCGGCGAATTCTGGGCGCTGAGCCACGACGAGCGGAAGCGGCTCTACGAGGTCGCCGCTTCCGCGATGAGCGGGCGCGGAACCTTGATCGTCGGCACCGGGGCGGTGACCGTCGAGGAGACCGTCGCCCTGACCAACCACGCGCAAAAAGCCGGCTGTGACGGGGCCCTGATCCTGCCGCCTTATTTCGTGAAGCTGACCGACAACGAGATCTTCGCGCATTATCGAGACATCTCGGCGCGCACGCGCCTGCCGATCCTGCTCTACAACATCCCCGGAAACGCGGTGAATGCGCTTTCCCCGGCGCTGGTCCGGCGGCTCGCCGAGCTCGATACGGTCGTCGCCGTCAAGGAGAGCTCCGGCGACTGGAACAATTTCTACGCCACGCTCATAGAGGTGCGCGACCGGCTCAGGGTCTTCTGCGGACCGGCCTCGATCTACGGCGCGCCGGCGATCCAATTGGGCGCGGACGGCTTCGTCGATTGCTTTCCCAATGTCTGGGCAGAGGGCGGCAAGCCGCTCTACGATGCAGTCCGAAAGGGAGATACCGCGACCGCGACCCGACTGCAGAAGACCGGGCGGCAACTGACGGATCTACTCACCACGGGCGGTTTGACCCTCTATCCCGCGACCAAGGCGGCGATGGACATGCTGGGCTACCCCGGCGGCGGACGCCCGCGCCCGCCCTTGCGCCCGGCCGAGGGCGAGCCGCTCGAGAGGCTCCGCAAGGGCCTCAGGGAACTGGCGCTGCTGCCGTGACCGGAGCCGATCGCGACCGACCGTCGTAGAATGGTTTCGCCCGCGCCCCGCTGGAGAGACTGACCGAAGAGAGGAGCTGAGCCATGACCAAGCTAGACCGTACACCGCCCCTGAAGAAGCCGAGCGACTACAGCACGACGTTCGGGGAGTTCATAGGCGTCGGCCCGAACGGCAATCTCTGGGTCGATCGCTGCGACGTCAAGGAGCTCGCGGATCGGTTCGGCACGCCGCTCTACATCATGTCCGAGAACCAGCTCCGCTACACCTACCGCCAATTCCGCGATGCGTTCCGGGCGCACTATCCTGACGTGGAAATCCTGTTCGCCAACAAGTCGAACAACGGGCTCGCCATCCGGCACATCATGAACCAGGAGGGCGCGGGCGGGGATTGCTTCGGCGTCAACGAGATGTATCTGGCGCTGCTCGCGGGCACCAATCCAAAGACGCTCGTGCTCAACGGCTCCAACAAGGAGATGGATGAGCTTGAGATGGCGATCCAGAACGGCCTCTGCATCAACATCGACGCCATGGACGAGCTCGACGCCATCGATGCGATCTGCCGGAAGTTCAATAAGGAGGCGGACGTCGGTATCCGCCTCAAGCTCGATCTCGAGCCGCTCGCCAAGAAGGAAGGCGTCGCCATGCACGGGCCCGGCACGCTCAAGGTGCAGAGCGACTCGACGAAATGGGGCATGAGCCGCGAGCAGACGGTGGAGATCGTCAAGCGCGCCAAGCAGATGCCGCACGTCCATCTCAAGGAGACGCATTTTCACCTGAGCCGCATGACCAACGATCCCCGCGCCTTCGCGGTGATGGCGCGGGAGATGATCACCTGGGCTGGCTATCTGCGCGACAAGGCCGACTGGATACCGCCGTGCATCGATATCGGCGGCGGCTGGACCTTCGGGAAATGGTATGGCACCGGTCCGAACGGGGAACTCGACGACGCATCGGCTCCGACCGCCGAGGACTACGCGAAGCACTGCTGCGCGGCGATCATCGACGAGGCCAAGAAGTTGAACCTGCCGCGGCCGAAGCTCCGGCTCGAGCCCGGCCGCTCCCTGTCGGGGCCGGCTGGCGTCAGCGTCGGACGGGTCGGCGCGGTCAAGCAAGGCGACCACAAGAAGTGGGTGAACCTCGACCTTTCCACCAATCACCTGTCATGGGCCGCGGCGCTCAACTGGTATTATCACTCGGTGGCGGTGGTGAACACGAATGCTGCCGCGAACGAAGTGGTCGACCTCGTGGGCCCGCTGTGCAATTCCGACGAGGTGGGCCCGCATCGCAAGATGCCGCCGCTGAAGCGCGGCGACTACGTGGCCTTCCTGGATACCGGCGGATATACCGAGCCCTGCGCCGCGCGCTACAACGCCCAGCTGTTGCCCGCCTGCGTCCTGGTGTCCGGCGACCAGGCGGAGGTGATCACCGAGCGTGAGCAGCTCAGGGACATCGCCGGCCGCTTCCGCGTGCCGCCGCGCCTGCTGGCGAATTCCTTCGCGCCCAGCACCTGATGAACCTGGGGATCGCCGGCCGGCGGGCGATCGTCTGCGGCGGCAGCAAAGGGCTCGGCCGAGCCTGCGCGCTGGCGTTGGCGCGTGAGGAAGCCGCGGTGACGCTGGTCGCGCGCACGGAGGCCACTCTTGCCGAGGCGGCCGAGGCAATCCGGGCCGAGACCCGAGCCGAGGTGAGTGTCGTGCCGGCGGATGTGACCCAGGCCGAAGGCAGGGCGGTTGCCCTGCGGGCCTGTCCCGCTCCCGATATCCTCGTCACCAACCCCGGCGTGCGCCAGACCCCGGCCGACTTTCGCGCGCTGCCGCATGAGGACTGGCTTTATTGGATGGAGGCGCACTTCTTCTCGGCGCTCGATCTGATTCGGGCGGTCGTGCCCGGGATGACCGAACGGCGCTTCGGCCGCGTCGTCAATATCTCCGTCAGCTTCATCAAGTTTCCGCAGGCCCGGTTCGCGCATACGCATTCCGCCCGCCTGGCGCTCGCGGGCGCGGTCGCCTCGATGGTGCGCGAGCTGATCCCCCACAACGTCACGATCAACAGCGTATGCCCCGGCCTGTTCGACACGGACGCGCTGCACACCAACCTGCGGGGCCACGCGGCGCGCGGTAATACGACCTACGAGGCGATCGTGGAGGACCGGCTGCGCAACTGCCCTGCCGGCCGCTTCGCCGACCCGCAGGAATGCGGCGACCTCGTCGCCTATCTCTGCAGCACGCAAGCGGGCTTCATGACTGGCCAAAACCTGGTGAACGACGGCGGCGTTTATCAGGGGCTGTTCTGACATGACGGACGCGCGCGGCGCTCCCGCATCCGATCTGCTGAGCCCCGCGGGCCGTGTCGTCATGATATCTGGCGCCTCTCGCGGCATCGGCGCCGCCATCGCGCAGCGGCTCGCGACCGAGGGGTTCACCTTGTCGCTGGGAGTCCGGCGGCCGGCCGAGCTGCGCGCCAAATTCACGGTGACCGATCCCGAGCGGCTGCTGGTGTCGCGGTTCGATGCGCTCGATGCCGGTTCCGCGGCGGCTTGGCTCGAGGAGACGGTCACCCGTTTCGGGCGCGTCGACGCGCTCATCAACAACGCCGGCATCATGAAGCCGCTGAGCTTCACCACCGGGGACGAAAGCGTTCTGGACGAGCTTTGGGCGGTGAACGTAAAGGCGCCCTATCGTTTGATAAGGCTGGCGCTGCCGTTGCTGGCACGGTCGAGCAACGGGCGAATCATCAATGTCGCGTCCACGGACGGCAAGCGCTACCGGGACGCCTCGGTGTCCATCGCCTACGCCTTGACCAAGCAGGCGCTCGTCGCGTTGTCGCACGCCGCGAAATTCGCGGGCTGGGAGGAGGGCGTGCGGGTGACCGCACTCTGCCCTGGCGCCGTCGATACCGATTTGCTGCAGGGCCTTCCCGGCGTCACGCCGCCGGGCAAGCGCATCACGCCGGCAACTCTCGCGGAGATCGTGGCGCTGCTCTTGCTCTTGCCGAACACGGCCTCGATCGCCGAGCTCGTCGTCAACACGCGCCTGGAACCCAGTCTCTAGGATGACGACAGACCGGCATCGACCGGGAGCAGATGGCCGGTGATAGCGCTGGCAAGGTCGGACGCCAGGAACAGCGCCACCTTAGCGACCTCGTGTTCGGTGGCGATCCGGCCGAGCGGCGTCTCCTCCGCGAGCGCGCGGAGCGCCGCGTCCTCGGGCGGCCCGCCGATGGTCGACCGAAAGCGCACCCGCTCGCGCAGCGCAGCGGTCGCGATCGGCCCCGGCGCGAGGCCGTTCACGCGGATATTGAAGCGCCCGAGATCGAGCGCGGCGCACCGAATGATGCCCACGGTCGCATGCTTGGTGGCGGTATAGGCCAGCTGACGCGCATGCGGCTTGAGCGCATTCACCGAGGCCGTGACCACGATGGCCCCGCCCCGCTCGCTCATCAGGGGCACGGCGTGCTTGATGGTGGCAGCCACGCCGCGCGCATTGATGGCGAAAACACGATCCCACTCGTCGAGGTCGAGCCCGGCCGTTTCATGCCAGGGCGGCACGATACCGGCATTCGCCACGACGATGTCGAGCCTGCCGAATCTCTTCGCGGCTTCCGCCATCACGTCGGCGATCTGCCCCTCCTCCATCACGTCGGCGGCGGCCGCGGTAAATCCCGGGGGAAGCCGGCATTTTGTCGTCTCCGTGACGACATCGACGGCGATGCCCGAAGCGCCGTGCTCGGCAAAGCAGTCGACGATCGCGCGGCCAATACCTCGGCAGCCGCCCGTCACCAGGGCCACGCGGTCGGTCAGGAGCTGGGTCATGCGACTGTCCCCTGCAAAATTGAGTTGGCGAGGCCACGCGGCAGGAGGCCCGGACGCCGCGCTCACGTTGGCAACTGTCTGACAATCGACTACCCTCGTGCAAAATTCCAGCGTTTCCTCTCCCGCCTTGGTTCCCAGCATCAACCCGATGAGCGATTCGGTTGCGTTCACTTTTGACGGGCGACCCCTTGTGGGCCGCCGCGGCGAGAGCCTGGCCGCCGCATTGATCGCTGCAGGCGTGCGCAGCCTCCGCGCGACGCGCACCGGCGCCGAGCGCGGCATCTTCTGCGGCATGGGCGTCTGCCAGGATTGCCTGGTCGAGGTCGACGGCCAGGCGAACCGACGGGCCTGCATGGTGAAGCTCGATCGATCCCTGACGGTGCGGCGGGAAGGATTCGCGCGCGAGACGTCACGCCCCGCCTCCGCCGCGCTTCCCCGGACGGCCGAGGACATCCCGGAGGAGACGCCGGAAATTCTCGTCGTCGGCGCGGGTCCCGGCGGGCTCTCGGCGGCGATTGCCGCGCGTCGAGCCGGCGCCAAGGTGACGGTTCTCGACGAGCGCTCGCTACCCGGCGGTCAGTATTTCAAGCAGATCGCGGTCGATGCCGGAGCCCGTACCCCCGCCGACGCGCAGCACGAGGAAGGGCGCCGGCTGATCGCGGCCGCGCGCGGGCTCGGCGTGGAGATCCGCAGCGAGGTGGAGATTTGGGGCGCCTTCCCGCCCTGCAGTCTCGCGGGAACGCAGGACCGCAGGGTTCGCCTCTTCACCCCGAAGCGATTGATCGTCGCCACCGGCGCCTACGAACGCGGCGTGCCGATCCCCGGCTGGACCTTGCCGGGTGTCATGACGACCGGCGCGGCGCAGACGCTCTGGCGCAGTTACCGGCGCCTGGCCGGACGGCGCATCTTGGTCGCCGGGAATGGTCCACTCAATCTGCAAGTGGCGGCCGAGCTCGCGGCGGGCGGCGCTGAGATCACGGCGGTGGTCGAACTGGCGCCCGTCCCAGCGTTGCGGTTGGTCGCGGCGCTCGCGGGCATGCTCCGCGCGTCGCCTCGCCTTGTGCTGGAGGGCCTCGCTTATCGCTGGCGGCTCCAAAGGGCGGGTGTGCCGGTGCTCTATGGCTCGGCGGTGACGCGCATCGAGCCGGAGAGGGAAGGGCTGCGCGTCCACGTCGCGCGATCGGGAGCGAATTCCGCCGAGCGCGAGTATTCCGTGGACGCGGTCTGCCTCGGTTACGGTTTCCAACCGTCGAACGAGCTCCTGCGCGCGCTCGGCTGTGAGCACAATTATGACCCCGATCGCGACCAATTGATCACGCGCTTGTCGCCCGAGGAGGCGGGAAGCACGTCGGTCCCGAACGTCTTTGCGCTCGGCGACTGCACCGGCCTCGGCGGCGCGCGCATGGCGCTCGCCCAAGGCACGCTCGCGGGCCTCGCGGCAGCCTCGGAGCTGGGCTATCCGATTGCCGGCGACCTCGCGGCGGAGCGCATCGGCGCGCAGCAGGCTCTCGGGCGTCACAGGACCTTCCAGGCGGCGCTGTGGAGGCTCTACGGCGCGCCGCGGCCAGGCCTCGGCCTCGCCACGGCGCATACAATCTTGTGCCGCTGCGAGGAGGTGAGCGTGGGCCAGATCGAGGCCGCGTTGGGCGAAGGCTGCCCCTCGATCGGCGAGCTCAAGCGGACGACCAGGGCAGGCATGGGGGCCTGTCAGGGCCGCTACTGTGGGCCGATCCTGGCGGCGCTGATGGCCGAGCGCCTGGGGCGGCTGCCCGACGAGGAGCTCCGCTTCGCGCCTCGGGTACCGGTGAAGCCGGTCGACGTCGCCGATCTGGCCCGACCTTCGCCGTCATGAGCGGCGGCTCGAGCCCCGGTCCCCATCCCGGCATCGCCGAGATCGGCACGCTGGTGATCGGCGGCGGCATCGTCGGTACCTGCGTCGGCGGGTTCCTCGCCTCTGAAGGCCGCGAGGTCGCCGTGATCGACGCGGGCTGGCCCGGGGGAAGCATCGCCAATGCCGGCAGCATCCACGTCCAGATGCAAAGCCTGTTCCTGCGGGATTTCCCGCGGCACGTGCCCGGCATGGAGCGCTCCTTGCCGCTCTACCGCAAGGCCGTCGGCTTCTGGAAAGCCTTCGAGCAAGAGCTCGGCGCGGACTGCGAGCTGCGAATCACCGGAGGGTTGATGATCGCGGAAGATCAACAGGAGCTCGATCTCCTGATCGCGAAATCTCGCCGGGAGATATCCTTCGGTCTCGATGTCTCGATCCTGGATCGGGCCGAGCTCGACCGCGTGGCACCCTATCTCGGGCCTGCCGTCGTCGGC
>DATMMM010000062.1:0-5012 GCA_035569735.1 Allostellaceae bacterium
TCGGACCATCGAAACAGGATCGGCGTGAATGAGAGGAAGGCCACGGCGAGCGCCAGCTGCACCATCGCGCGGCGCATGAGGGGGTTGGTCCTCGCGCGCCCAGGCTCGTCCGAGGCTGTCGCCCGCGCCATGTCGTATCGAATGGGTCGGCGGGCTACACCAACCGGCTCTGGTCGAGCGCGGCGCGGATGAAGCCTGCGAACAGAGGGTGCGGCTCGAAGGGCTTCGACTTGAGCTCGGGATGGTATTGCACGCCGATGAACCAGGGGTGCTCTGGGATCTCCACGATCTCCGGCAGCTCGCCGTCGGGCGACATGCCGGAGAAGCGCAGGCCCACGGCCTCGAGGCGGCTCTTATAGTTGACGTTGACCTCATAGCGATGCCGGTGGCGCTCGCTGATCCGCCTAACGCCGCCGTAGATCTCGGAGACGCGGCTGCCGGCGTCGAGCATGGCCTCGTAAGCGCCGAGCCGCATGGTGCCGCCCATGTCCCCGTTCGCCTTCCGGCTCTCCAGCACGTTGCCGCGCATCCATTCCGTCATCAGGCCGACCACCGGATCCTGGCAGGGTCCGAATTCAGTGGAACTGGCGCCGGGAAGATCGGCCAGGTGCCGCGCGGCCTCGATCACCGCCATCTGCATGCCGAAGCAGATGCCGAAATAGGGCACGTTGCGCTCACGCGCGAACCGCGCCGCCTCGATCTTGCCCTCCGAGCCGCGCTCGCCGAAGCCACCCGGCACGAGGATCCCGTGCACGCCCTCGAGATGCTGGACCGTGTCCTCGCGCTCGAACACCTCGGAATCGATCCAGTTCAGGTTGACGCGCATGTTGTTAGCGATCCCGCCGTGCGAGAGCGCCTCGGCCAGAGACTTGTAGCTGTCCTTCAAGTGCGTGTACTTGCCGACCACGGCGATGTTGACCTCGCCCTCGGGCTTGCGGATGCGCGAGACGATGGTCTGCCACTGGCTCAGTCGAGGCTCCGCCGCCTCGATGCCGAAGTGATTGCAGACTTCGCGATCGAAGCCCTCGGCGTGATAGGCATTCGGCACGTCATAGATGGTGTCGACGTCGATCGCGGGGATCACCCGCGACTCCCGCAGATTGCAGAACAGCGCGATTTTCTTGCGGGCGCCCTCGGGGATCGGCCGCTCGCACCGGCAGAGCAAGATGTCAGGCTGGATGCCGAGGCCGAGCAGCTCCTTGACGGAGTGCTGCGTCGGCTTGGTCTTGAGCTCGCCCGCCGAGGGGATCCAGGGCACCAGCGTCAGATGCACATAGAGCACGCGCTCGCGGCCGAGCTCGTTGCCCATCTGCCGGATCGCCTCCAGGAACGGCAGGCTCTCGATGTCGCCGACGGTGCCGCCGATCTCGCACAGGACGAAATCCTCGTCGGCGAGATCGGCCTGGATGAATTCCTTGATGGCGTCGGTGACGTGCGGGATCACCTGGACCGTGGCGCCCAGATACTCGCCGCGGCGCTCGCGGGCGATCACGTTCGAATAGATGCGGCCGGTGGTGACGCTGTCGCTCCGGCGCGTGGCGACGCCGGTGTAGCGCTCGTAATGGCCGAGGTCGAGGTCGGTCTCGGCGCCGTCGTCGGTGACGTAGACCTCGCCGTGCTGGTAGGGACTCATGGTCCCGGGGTCGACGTTGAGATAGGGATCGAACTTCCTGAGGCGCACGCGAAATCCGCGCGCCTGCAGGAGCGCGCCCAGCGCCGCCGCGGAGAGACCCTTGCCCAGAGAGGAGACCACGCCGCCGGTAATGAAGATGTACCGCGTCATGGAACTCCACTGTACAGGAGGCCGGGGGCCCGACACAACACCGGCGGATCGGCGGTTTCTTTTGCAGCGCCGCAACGGCTGAATTCCGCGGCTTCGCCCAACCCCCGCGCGCGATGGTCAGGGCGACCGTGTGTCGCGTCGCCGCGCGGGTCCCGTGATTTCGGCGCGGGATTCCCCGGAGTCGCGCGGTCCCGGTACGAGCTCTACTGCTGCGCGGGCGGCTGCGGCGCGCCCGGCGCCGAGGGCGGTTGCGGCGCACCAGGCGTGGAGGCCGGCGGCTGCGGCGCGCCGGGAGCGCCCGGTGCCGCCGGCGCAGGCGCCGAAGGCCCCGTGCCCGGGGGCGCGGTCTGCTCGATGAGGGAGTGCGCCTCGTTCCGGTGCGTCGCCATGACGACCAGCACGATGCTGGTCATGAAAAAGGCCGCGGCCAGGATCGCCGTGGTGCGGGTCAACAGGTTCGCCGTCGAGCGCCCCGTCATGAAGCCCGACATGCCCCCGCCCCCGCCGATGCCCAGCGCGCCGCCCTCGCTCTTCTGTAGCAGCACGCTGCCGACAAGCGCGATGGCGATCATCAGGTGGATGACGAGGATGATGGTTTGCATGGGGGTCAGAAGCCGGAAATCAGAAGGCAGAAGCCAGAAAGCAGGCGGGAGGTTTAGTCGGTCTGCCCGCCCTTGTCATCTGGCTTCTGCCTTTCTGGCTTCTGTCCCCTGCTAGGGGCTGTTCTGCGCGATCGCCCAGAAGTCGGCGGCATCGAGGCTGGCGCCGCCGACCAGCGCACCGTCCACGTTGGCGATCGAGAGCAGCTCGCGCGCGTTGGAGGGTTTGACGGAGCCGCCGTAGAGGATCGGCGCCTCGGCCCCATCCTTGACGCGCTCCTTCAGCAGCGGGCGGATCCGCGCATGCACCGCCGCGACCTCCGCCGCGGTCGGCGTGCGGCCGGTGCCGATCGCCCAGACGGGCTCATAGGCGATGACGATCTGCGGCGCTTTCAAGCCCTCGGGCATCGAGCCCCGCAGCTGGCGCTCGACCACCGCCAGCGTCTCGCCGGCGTCCCGCTCGGCCAGCGTCTCGCCGATGCAGAGGATCGGCACCAGCCCCGCCGCATGCGCGGCGCTCGCCTTCGCATGCACGACCGCATCGGTCTCGCCATGCTCCGCGCGGCGCTCGGAGTGGCCGACGATCACGTAGACGCAGCCGGCGTCCTTGAGCATGACGGCGCTGATGTCGCCGGTGTGTGCGCCCTTCGCCTCGGCGTGGCAATCCTGGCCGCCCAGCCTGATGCCGCTGCCGCGGAGCGTATCGGCGATCGGGATCAGCAGCGTCGCCGGCGGGCAGATGGCGAGCGCGCAATCGGGCGGATCGCCCGCGGCGGCCCGCACCACCAACGCCCGCGCGAGCGCCAGGCCGTCGGCCCGGAGCCCGTTCATCTTCCAGTTGCCCGCGATCAGCTTGCGCACCACGCGCCCGCTCTACCACACCCCACGCGCGCGCCGCCAGTGGCCAGGAACGGGCGGGATCCCGGCATGGAGCCCCCAAGCATCCGATTTTCTTGGATTTTTCTTAAGTTGCTATCGAGGGGCGGGGCTCACTATCATCCGCCGCGCTCACGAAAGCCCCCGCATTATGCTGCAAGCCATCCGCTCAAGAGCCGGTTCCCTCGTCGCCAAGGTCCTGTTCGCGACCCTGATCGTCGCGTTCGGCTTCTGGGGCATCGGCAGTTGGATCAACGACCGCAGCGTCGACACCACGATCGCGACGGTCGGTCGCGACAAGATCCGGGCGGACCAGCTCGCCGCGGCCGTGCGCACGGAGCTGCAGAACCTGCAGCGGGCCTACGGCTCGAATGTCGATATCGAGCAGGCGAAGCAGCTCGGCATCGTCGACGACCAGCTCGGCCGGCTGATCGACGACAGTCTGATGACCCAGGAAATCCAGCGACTGAAGCTCGCGGTCGGCGACGATGCCGTGCGCACGACGATCCTCGCCGATCCCGTCTTCCACGACCCCGGCGGGCAATTCGATCGCCAGCGCTATCAGCAACTGCTCGGCAACAACCGGATGTCGGACGCGCAATACGAGGCGAGCGTGCGCAATCAGCTGGTGCGCGGCGCGCTCTCGGATGGCGTGGGCGCCGGCGCCACCGCGCCGAAGCCGCTGGTCGATGCGTTCTACCGCATCCTCGCGGAGAAGCGCGTGGCGGACACCGTGCAGATCCCGTTCTCATCCGCGACGGATATCGGCGAGCCCAGCGAGAAGAATCTGGCCGATTTCCACGACCAGCATTCCGAAGGCTTCAGGGCGCCGGAGCTGCGGAGCTTCGAGGTCGCCTCGCTCTCGCTCGACGATCTCGCCAAGACCATCACCATCTCGGACGACGAACTCAAGGACGAGTACCAGCAGCGGCTCGCCGACTTCAAAACGCCCGACCGCCGGCACGTCGAGCAGATCCTGGTGCAGGACCAGGCGACCGCGGACCAGGCCGAGTCCGCGCTCAAAGGCGGTCGGAACTTCGCGACGGTGGCGAAGGACGTGGCCAAGATGGCGGCGGGCCCGGTCGACCTCGGCTCGGTTTCCGCCGAGGAGCTGGGCGATGCCGCGCTTGCCGACGCCGCCTTCAAGCTCGACAAGGACGGCATCAGCGAGCCCATAAAGACCGCGTTCGGCTGGCACATCCTGCATGTGACGGAGATCCAACCGGCGAAGACCGAGAGTTTCGAGGAGGCGAAGCCCAAGCTCGCGGCCGAGCTCGCGCACGAGGCCGCGGACTCGCAGATGAGCAAGCTCATGAACAAGGTCGACGATGCGCTCGCCCGCGGCGACGACCTCGACAAGGTGGCGTCCGACCAGCAGCTGAAGCTCGTCAAGGCGACGGATGTCGATCAGAACGGCCACGCGCCCGGCGGCGGTGCGGTCACGCTGCCCTCGCCGCCGGCCGACGTGCTGCGCACCGCCTTCAACACCGAGGCCGGTCAGGTGAGCAATGTCAGCGAGACCCAGGACGGCGGGATCTTCGTCGTGCGCGTCGAGAAGGTGACGCCCTCGGTGGTGCGCCCACTCAGCGAGGTGCGCGACCGGGCGCTCGCGGCCTGGCAGCAGGACCAACGCGTGCAGCACGTCACCAAGACCGCCAAGGAGATCGTCGACGCCGTCGACGCCGGCAAACCGCTCAAGGACGTCGCGGCCGAGCGCAATCTCACGGTGACCACGACGCCGCAGCTCGAGCGCG
>DATMMM010000063.1:0-8860 GCA_035569735.1 Allostellaceae bacterium
CGGGTTGCTGCAGTTGCGCGCCGGAGACTCCCTCATCGACCTCGTGCCGGTGGATGGGCAGCTCGGCCGCGCCGGCGGCGCTCCGCCCGGCACCGAGGGCCGCAACATGGATCACTTCTGCCTGCGGGTGAAGCCGTTCGACGCGGCGGCGATCATGGCGCATCTCCGCGACCACGGCGTCGATCCCGGCAAAGTCGAGCAGCGCTACGGCGCCGAGGGCATGGGGCCCTCGATCTACCTGCGGGACCCCGACGGCAACGTGGTGGAGCTTAAGGGCCCCGCCACCTCGAAAGAGCCGCCCGCGGGGACATGAGCGCGCTCATCGCCCGCGGCCGGCCGCTCCACGAGATCGAGACCTGGATCTTCGATCTCGACAACACGCTCTATCCGCATTCCTGCAACCTCTTCGCGGAAGTGGAGGCGCGCATGGCGGCTTTCATCTGCGCGGAGTTCAGCATCGACACTCTGGCGGCGCACGCGATGCGGCGCCGCTATTTCCAGACCTACGGCACCACGCTGCGCGGATTGATGAAGGAGAACGGCGTCGATCCCCGGCGTTTTCTCGACTACGTCCACGCGATCGACGTGACGCCGGTCGAGCCCGCGCCCGCGCTCAAGGCGGCACTCGCCGCGCTCGAGGGCCGCAAGCTCGTCTTCACCAACGCCGACCACCGACACGCCGAGCGCGTGCTCGAGCGGCTCGGCATCGCCGACGCGTTCGAGGGCGTGTTCGATATCCACGCGGCGGAGTATCTGCCCAAGCCCGACCACGGCACCTACGCGCGCTTCGTGGCGCGGTTCGCGTTCGAGCCGCGCGCGGCCGTGATGGTCGAGGACATCGCGCCCAACCTGGTGCCCGCGCACGCGCTCGGCATGACGACCGCGTGGATTCCGGGCGGCCCCGACTGGACACAGGCCGAGCCCGACGCGCCGTACATCCATCACGTCGTTGAGGACCTCGCCGAGTGGTTGGCGCGAGTACCCTCTCGACGGAAATCCCGCAAATCCAATGGGCGCGAGCGACCTTCAGTATGACCTGGCGCTTGAGAGCGAAGCCGAGGTGCTCGTGGATCTCGCGCGGGCATTCCATGCCGAGGACGGTCACCCCCTGAGTCTGGAGGGTGAATCCGCGTTGCGCCGCATCGCCTCAGGCGAGCCACTGGCGCGTTGCTGGATCATGCGTCGCGCCGGACAGGCGATCGGCTACCTCGTCGTCACATTGGGCTATAGCATCGAGCACGGCGGCCGCGACGGATTCATCGATGATCTTTACCTGGTGCCCTCGGAGCGAGGCCGCGGCATCGGCGCCGCCGTACTCGACTTCGCCTTGGAGCAGGCACGCCTGCTGGGCATCGTCACGCTGCACCTGGAAGTCGAACCGGAAAACCAGCGCGCCACGTTTCTCTACCGCTCCCGGGGCTTCGCTGAAACTGGACGGCGTTTGATGAGCCTCCGATTGGCGGCGCAAGGTTGACATCGCGGGAACAGCGCCGCATGTTTCGCCGTCTTTTCAATAGTTAGCCCGGCATCTCCATGAGTTCCGCCGATCTCGCAGGGATCATCGACGCCGCCTGGGAGGCGCGCGACACCATCACGCCCTCAACCAAAGGCCCCGTGCGCGAGTCCGTGGAGGCCGCCCTCGACGGGCTCGACCAAGGCCGGCTCCGCGTCGCCGAGAAAGTCGAGGGGCACTGGATCGTCCATCAGTGGCTCAAGAAGGCGGTGCTGCTGTCGTTCCGGCTTTACGACATGGCGGAGATTCCCGGCGGCCCCGTGGACGCCGCGCGCGGGCCCTCGATCTGGTGGGACAAGGTGCCGTCCAAGTTCGCGGGCTGGGACGCCGCGCGCTTTCGCGGCGCGGGCTTCCGCGCGGTGCCTTCCTGCGTCGTGCGCCGCTCGGCCTATATCGCGTCCAACGTCGTGCTGATGCCGAGCTTCGTCAACGTCGGCGCCTATGTCGACAGCGGCACCATGGTCGACACCTGGGCGACGGTGGGCTCCTGTGCGCAGATCGGCCGGAATTGCCATCTCTCGGGCGGCGTCGGCATCGGCGGCGTGCTCGAGCCGGTGCAGGCCAATCCCGTGATCATCGAGGACAACTGCTTCATCGGCGCGCGCAGCGAGGTGGTGGAGGGCGTGGTGGTCGAGACCGGCGCGGTGCTCTCCATGGGCGTCTTCATCGGCGCCACCACGCGCATCATCGACCGCGAGACCGGCGAGACCTTCCGCGGACGCGTGCCCGCCTATTCCGTGGTGGTGCCGGGGAGCCTGCCGGGTGGCCCGCTGCCCGACGGCAGGCCGGGACCCAGTCTCTATTGTGCCGTGATCGTGAAGCGCGTCGACGCACAGACGCGCGCCAAGACCGCGATCAACGAGCTGCTGCGGGAATGACGGTCCAGGTGAAGCCAGAGGCCCTCGATCCCGCGGCGCTCGCGGCGGAGCTCATCCGCTGCCCCAGTGTCACGCCCAAGGACGCCGGCGCCATCGACGTGCTGGCGCGCGCGCTCGAGCCGCTGGGGTTCGCCTGCACCAAGCTCGAATTCACCGAGCCCGGCACCGAGCCGGTGCTCAACCTCTATGCGCGCCTCGGCCGGTCCGGCCGGAACTTCTGCTTCGCCGGCCACACCGACGTGGTGCCGGTCGGCAGGCGCGAGTCTTGGACGGTCGATCCCTTCGGCGCGGAGGTGATCGACGGCGCGCTCTATGGCCGCGGCGCCACCGACATGAAGGGCTCGATCGCGGCCTTCGCAGCCGCCGCCGCGCGCTTCCTCGGCGCGCGCGGCGACGCCTTCGGCGGATCGATCAGCCTGCTGATCACCGGCGACGAGGAAGGCGTCTCCATCAACGGCACCAAGAAGGTGCTCGCCTGGCTCGAGGAGCAGGGCGAGCGGCTCGACGCCTGCGTGGTGGGCGAGCCCACCAGCGCCAAGACGCTTGGCGACATGGTGAAGATCGGCCGGCGCGGCAGCCTTACGGCCGCGGTCACCGTCAAGGGCGTGCAGGGCCACACGGCCTATCCGCACCTCGCCGACAATCCGGTCCACCGCATGGTCAAGATGCTGTACAGCCTGACCGCGGAGCCGCTCGACAACGGCACCGAGCATTTCCAGCCTTCGACGCTGCAGATCACCACCACCGATGTCGGCAATCCCGCCTCGAACGTGATCCCCGGCGAGGCGCGTGCGGTCTTCAACATCCGCTTCAACGACCGCTGGTCGTCGAAGACCCTCCAGGAGTGGATCGAGAGCAAGCTCGCGGCCGCCGGCGGAGAGCATGAGATCAAGATCCACGTCAGCGGTGAATCCTTCCTGACCCCACCCGGTGCGATGAGCGAGGTCCTGAGCCGCGCGATCCGGCAGGTGACGGGACGCACGCCCGAGCTCAGCACCACCGGCGGCACCTCAGACGCAAGGTTCATCCACCGCCACTGCCCGGTGGCGGAGTTCGGCCTCGTCGGGCTTACTATGCACAAGGTGGACGAGCGCGTGCCCGTCGCCGATCTCGTGGCGCTCACCGACATCTACCGCGCGGCGCTCGACCTCTATTTCCCGGCGGCCTGAGCCGGCAATGCCGAGTCTCGCCGAGATTTGGCGCGCGCTCCAAGGCGCCTGGCGGCTGGCGCTCCTCGACACCCGCGGCCTTTCCGAGTTCGACGGCAGCCGGAGCGGCGGATTGCGTTCCTTCTGGGCGATCGCAATCGTGCTTCCGCTCAATATCGCCATTGGGGCGATCGAGGAGCTCGGTCCAACCTCGGAGATGCTGCCGCCGCACGGCGCGGCTTTTGAGCGGGTCGTGGGCTTGCTCGCCTGGCCCTTGCTGCTGCTGGTGATCTATGGCCTCGCGCGGTGGTACGGGAGAGCGGAGCGGTATTGGCTCTTCGTCGCCACTTATAATTGGACGCAGATTCCGCTGACGGTGGTGGCGCTCTTGATCGGCGCCCTGTTCACGGCGGCGGGCAATCTGGCCGATCTCAGCGACTTGGGATCGGCTACGGGTGGCACCGCGCTCGCCGCGGAGGGGGCGCTCGTGGCGGCGGCTGCGCTCAGCATAGCGATGTGTGCCTACGAGTGGTACGTCGCCTGGGTCAGCCTCGATGCCGGCGTCGCGCTGCCGATCATAGTGGTGCTGCTCGACATCGTCTCCAGCGTCGCCCTCGACAAGATCTCGATCTGGCTGGGGTGATGGCGGGTTCCCGTGCCAAGCGCGCCCGGATCTCCGAGGCGCTCGCTCTGATTCTGGTAAGCCACACGGCCGCGCGGATCAGCGTGGGCGAGCTCCTCGATGCGCTCAGCGATCACGGCTTCGGCCTGCTCATCCTGGTGCCCGCGCTGATCAACGCGATCCCGGGACCGCACATTCCCGGGTTTTCCGTTCCCTTCGCGATCGCCCTCATCGTACTCGGCGCTCAGCTTGCATCGGGTCGGCCATCGCCCTGGGTCCCCAGGCGCGTGCGCCGATGGTCGGTGACCTCTTCGGGATACGCCCGCTTCCTCGACCGCGTGCTGCCGATCATCCGCCGGGTCGAGGGCTGGCTCGGCGCACGGCCGTCCTGGCTCACCGAGCCCGCCGGCGAAAGGGTGATCGGGATCGCCGTCGTGCTGTTGGGCATCGTGCTCGCCTTCCCGATTCCGCTCGGCAACGCGCCGATCGCCTTTGCGCTGGTGGTGCTGGCGCTGGGCCTCATGGAAGAAGACAGCCGCGCGTTGAGCCTGGGCTTGGTGCTCGGCTTTCTCGCGCTCGCCTGGAATGCCGCGCTGGTCGCGGGCGGCGTGCTCGCGATCGCGGAGCTGCTGGGTTACGTCTGATAGATCACGGCCACGAGGCAGAGACCTTGCGCGGGGGCGGTCGGTCCGCCGGCGCGGCGGTCCCGCGCCTCGAGCGCACGCCTCACGTGGAGCGGCGACCATTTTCCGAGCCCGACCAGCTTCAGCGTCCCCACGAGGTTGCGGACCTGGTGGTGCAGGAACGAGCGCGCCCGCGCCTCCACCACGATCTCCTCGCCGAGCTGCGCGACGTCGAGGACATCGAGCGTCCGCACCGGCGATTTCGCCTGGCAGAGCGCGTCGCGGAAGGTCGTGAAATCGTGCGTGCCCAGGAGGTGCCGAGCGCCCTCCCGCATCGCCCCGATATCGAGGGGCGGAGCCACATGCCAGACCCGGCCGCGCTCCAGCGCCGGCGGCGAGCGCCGGTTCAGGATGCGATAGCGGTAATGCCGGCTGCGGGCGGAGGTGCGGGCGTTGAACGTCGCCGGCACCGGCTCGACCGCGAGCACCGACACCGCGTGCGGCCGCATGTGAAAATTGAGCGCACCGCGGATCTCCTCCGGATCGGTCTCGCGCGGCAGGTCGAGGTGCGCCACCTGGGCCAGGGCGTGCACCCCGGCGTCGGTTCGGCCGGCACCTTGCACCCGCACGGCCTTGCCGCAGAAGCGCTCGGCCGCTGTCTCCAGGATCTCCTGCACCGAGAGCCCGCTCGCCTGGCGCTGCCAGCCCACCAGGCCGGTGCCGTCGTATTCCAGCGTAAGCTTGTAGCGCGGCATCAAAGCCGGTCGCCCGGCTTGAGCGCATAGCCGCGCAAGAAGGCCGCGGCGTCCACGGCCGCGCGGCCCGCGCGCTGCAGACGCGTCAGGCGCAAGGCGGCGGAGCCGCAGGCGACGGTGAGGTCAGCATCGAGTACGGTGCCGGGCGAGGCCGCGGTACGGTCCTCCACCACGGTCGCCGCCAGCACCTTGATGCGCTCGCCGCCGCGCTCGAACCACACGCCGGGCGCCGGATTGAGCGCGCGCACCCGCCGCTCGAGATCGGCCGCGGGCTGGCTCCAATCGATCCGGCCTTCCTCGCGGGCAAGCTTCTTCGCGTAGGTTATGCCCTCGGCCGGCTGCGGGCGCGCCGCGAGGGTGCCGTCGGCGAGGCCCCCGAGCGTCCGCACGATTAGGCGCGCGCCCACTGCTGCCAATTGGTCATGCAGCGTGGTGGCGGTCGTCTCCGGCTCGATGTCGACACGCTCGGCGAGGAGCATCGGACCCGTGTCGAGGCCCTCGTCCATCTGCATGATGGTGACGCCGGTCTCCCGGTCGCCGGCGAGGATCGCACGCTGGATCGGCGCCGCGCCGCGCCAGCGCGGCAGCAGCGAGGCATGCACATTGAGAGAGCCGAGGCGCGGCGCCTCCAGCACCGGCTTCGGCAGGATGAGGCCGTAGGCCGCCACGACGGCGGCGTCGAGCGCCAGCGCCCGGAAATTCGCCTGCTCCGCCTGGTCGAGCTTTGCGGGCGCGCGCACCGGAATGCCCGCCGCCTCCGCCGCGCGCTGGACGGGCGACGGTTGCGCCCGATGCCCGCGGCCCGCGGGACGCGGCGGCCGGGTATAGACCGCAATCATGTCATGCCCCGCGTCGATGAGCGCCCGCAGGATCGGCACCGCGAACTCTGGCGTGCCCATGAAGGCGAGGCGAAGCGTCATGGCATCGCCACGCTAAAGGATCGGCCGTCCGCTGGCTTTACCGTTATTTGCCCAGCACATGGATCGCACGACCCGGCGATACGAAGGCGAAACCCCGGTTTCCGCTCGAGCCGACCATGACGGTCTCGATCACCGGCTCGGAGATCGGCTGGGTGGCACCCCAATCGACGATGAAATTCGCCCCGGTGCCGCCGCGGATATCATCGGTTGGGATCAGGATTTCGATGGTGCCGAAGGGCCTGACCGCAAGGGCTGCGGGAATGTAGTGCTGCACCAGGTTTCCGGCAGTGTCGTAATAGTCGATATGCTCGACCACCAGCGGCAGCGTGGCGGAGGTGTTGCGGACTGAGAGCGTCACCGCGAGATCGAGCCGCGCCTGGCCGCCGGAGCCCACCAGGCTGGAATAGGCCGGCACATAGACGCTTTGGCGGAGCGTGATCTGGGCGGGCGCCGGGGGCGCCACCAAGGAGGATTGAAAGCGGGAAAGCGGGTCGGGCTTGGCGCCTTGCGCCGCGGCGCCGTTGGCGGCCGCCCACAAGGCCAAGCCAGCCAGAATGGAGATCGTAGCAAGGCGCCGAAATGCCATGGAAACCTCATCCCGGTGCGGAACGGCGCACAATCGACGCGGCTATCCTACTCGAAACCGGATTTGCCGGGATCGGATTTGACGGTCGCGCGAGCCCTCAGGCCGGGACCTCGGCCTGGCGCTTCACTTTCGCGAGCTTGCGCAGGATGATGTTGCGCTTGAGGGCGGAGATGTGGTCGACGAAGAGCGTGCCCTCGAGGTGATCCATCTCGTGCTGGATCACAGTCGCCAGCAGCCCCTTGGCGTGAAGCTCGCGGATCTCGTTCTCGTAGTCGAGATAGCGCAGCTTGATCTCGGCGGGCCGCGTCACGTCGGCATAGTGCTCGGGGAGCGAGAGGCAACCCTCGCTGTATGTCGCGAGCTCCTCCGAGCGCCAGAGAATCTCGGGATTGGCGATCTTGAGCGGCGCCGGCTCCTCGCCCTCGCCGGCGACGTCGAGCACCAGCACGCGCTTGGCGACGCCGACCTGGGGAGCCGCGAGTCCGATCCCTGGCGCCAGGTACATGGTCTCGAGCATGTCGTCCATTAGGCGGCGAATGGCGTCGTCGACCGCCGCCACCGGCTTAGCCTTGAGCTTGAGGCGCGGGTCGGGCGCCGTGATGATCGGCAGGATAGACATTGGGAATTCCAAGCGAGATCGGCCCTTTAGGTAGGGCCGGCGAAGCGGCGCGTCAACCCTGGGGGCGGATCGCGGCGCGCCCCCACGCAGCAGCGCCGATATTCCTAAAAACTCCGCCGGAAATGCTTTCGTTCCCGTTTCGTCCTGCTAGGATGAAGCCGTACATTGAGCGTCACGGGGGTATCGCGGATCCCATGGACCTGTTCCTGGCGGTCGGCTTCGCGGTGTTGGCGGCTGGGGCGTCCGCGGCCATCACCGCGCTGTGGCTGCGCCAGCGCGAGAGCCGGGCAGAGGCTGAGCTGGCGGCGGCCGCGGCGCAGCTCGAAGGGGCGCTGCACGACCGCGAGGCCGCGGTCGAGGCGCGCGTGATGGCCGAGCGGGGCGCCGCAGCGGCGCGGGCGGAGCTGGCGGCGGCTCAAAACCGGCTCGCGGATTTCGAGCGCGTGCAGAAGGAGATGATGGATGCCGCCAAGGTTGCGGTGACCGACACTGCGGCTCGGGTCTCCTCCAAGCTGCTCGACGACCACAAGCGCGAGACCGCCGAAGCGAAGCAAGAGACCGAGGCGCGCGTCCGCCAGGTCAACGAGACGCTCTTGAAGCAAGTGGCCGAGGTCGCGCAGCTGGTCGCCGTGCTCGACAACCGCGTCAACAAGACCGGCGGCGAGATGGAGCTGCTGATGCGCGCGGTGACGAGCCCGGGCGGCGGCGGACAGCTCGCCGAGATCGGCCTCGCCAACACGCTGCAGTCCTTCGGCCTCGAGATCGGTCGCGACTACGTGCTGCAGCAAACCACGGTCGACGAGGAGACCGGACGGCGCCTCCGGCCCGACGCTATTGTCTTCCTGCCCACCGACACCGTGGTGGTAATCGACTGCAAGGCCTCGAAATTCATGGTGGAGATAGCCCAATACGAGGGCACCGTGCACGAGGCGGAGGCCTACGAAGGTCTGGCGCGCACCATGAACCAGCATCTGCGCGCACTCGCCGAGAAGGATTATCGCAGCGCGGTCTACGCCGCCTGCAAGCAGGCCGGCCGCGGCGGCGACGATCCTCACGTCATCAGCCTGATGTATCTGCCGAACGAGGCCTCGCTGGAGCGATTGCGCCGCGCCGACGCGGAGTTCTTCCAGCGGGCGCGCAAGGCGCAGATCATCCCAGCGGGGCCCGCCACCTTGTATTCGGCGCTGCTGATCGCC
>DATMMM010000064.1:0-2315 GCA_035569735.1 Allostellaceae bacterium
GAGCAGTGGCGCGTCGTGCAGGCGCTGACGCAGGAATTCTTCGCCGGCGAGGGCGCGCACGACCGCCCGCGCACCGTATTCGCTGTCGGCGACGCCAAACAGTCGATCTTCAGCTTCCAGGGTGCGGACCCCGCGGCGTTCATCAATATGCGCGCGCATTTCGCCGGGCGCGCGGCGCAAGCCCAGGCGGGCTGGCGCACCGTCGCGCTCGAGACCTCGTTCCGTTCCACCGATGCCGTGCTGCAGGCGGTCGACGCCGTGTTTGCTCAACCGGCGGCAGCCGACGGCGTGGCGCTCGACGGCGCCGCGATCCGCCACGAGCCGCACCGCCGTGATCACGCCGGCCGCGTCGAGCTTTGGCCCCTGGTCGAGCCCGCGCCCGACGATCCGTCTCCGGGCTGGGTGTTGCCGGTTAAGTCCGAGCCCGCGCGTGAGCCGGATCAACGCCTCGCCACCGTGATCGCGGCGACCATCCGGCGCTGGCTGGACGAGCGCGAGCGTCTCCCGGCGCGCGACCGCCGCATCCGGCCGGGCGACATCATGGTGCTGGTGCGCCGGCGCACGCCCTTCATCGCGGCACTCGTGCGCGCGCTCAGGGACCGCGCTGTGCCGGTGGCTGGCGTCGACCGCATGCGGTTGACCGAGCAGCTCGCGGTCGAGGACATGATCGCGCTCGGGAATTTCCTGCTTCTGCCCGAGGACGACCTCACGCTTGCGACGGTGCTGAAGGGGCCGCTCTTCAGCTTTGACGAGGACCGGCTTTTCGCCCTCGCCCACGGCCGAAAGGGCCGGCTCTGGCGCGAGCTGCTCCGGCGTGGCGACGAGCATCCGCTCTACCGCCAAGCGCGGGAGACACTGACGGAGCTTCTGAGCCGGGCCGATTTCGCGCCGCCCTACGAGCTCTTTGCGGAGGTGTTGGGCACGCTGGGCGGGCGGCAGCGGCTGCTGGCGCGGTTGGGTCCGGAGGCTGAGGACGCGCTCGACGAGTTCCTGGAGGCGGCGCTCGCCTTCGAGGCGGACCATCCGCCCTCGCTCCAGGGCTTCCTGCATTGGTTGATGGCCGGCGAGGCCGAGGTGAAGCGCGATCTCGACCAGGGCATGGGCGAGGTGCGCGTGCTGACGGTGCATGGCGCCAAGGGACTCGAGGCGCCGATCGTGATCTTGCCGGACACCACCTCGACGCCCAATCAGGTGGAGGCGCTGCAATGGGTCGACCGCGGCCTGCCGCTCTGGCTGATCGCCGGCGCGCAGAACACGGTGCCGCTCGCCGCGGGAGCGCGCGGCGATGCGGAGCGCCGGCGCGACCAGGAATACCGCCGGCTGCTCTACGTCGCGATGACCCGCGCGGCGGACCGGCTTTATGTCTGCGGGTGGCGCACCAAACAGGCGCTGTCGACCGGCTGCTGGTACGAGCTCGTGCGCCAAGGCCTCGCTAGTGCCGCTGGCGCGCACGCGGAGCCGATGGATTTTTCAGGGATCGCCGGCGCCGACGGCTGGGCCGGAGAGGGTCTGGTGTTGGAGACGGCACAGCGCGTCGCGGGCGTGGGCGACAGCGCACCGATCGAGCGTGCCGAGCTCCAGGAGGCACTGCCCGCCTGGGCGCAGGTCCACCCGCCCCCGGAGCCGATGCCGCCCCGGCCGCTGGCACCCTCGCGACCGCTGGCGGTCGAGCCGCCAGTGCGCTCGCCACTGGGCGAGGATCAGGGTGCCGCCTACCAGCGCGGGCGGCTCATCCATCGGTTGCTGCAGAGCCTGCCGGAGCTGCCGCCCGAGCGCCGAGCCGCCGCGGCGGAGCGGTTCCTCTCGC
Source organism: Allostellaceae bacterium (assembly GCA_035569735.1). Classification (GTDB taxonomy): domain Bacteria; phylum Pseudomonadota; class Alphaproteobacteria; order ATCC43930; family CGMCC-115725; genus DASZHJ01. Next base: position 1,808 of record DATMMM010000064.1, read on the forward strand.
TCCCCGTGCACGGGCTCGCGGCCGAGGTGCGCGCCGAGATCGCGGCGGAGGCACTCGCCGTCCTCGAGGAGCCCGAGTTCGCGCCGATCTTCGGTGCGGGCTCGCGGGCGGAGGTGCCCGTGGTCGGCCTGATCGGCAACCGCGCGCTTTCCGGCCAGATCGACCGGATCGTGGTGACCGAGGACGCCGTGCTGGTGGTCGACTACAAGACGCTGCGCCCGGCGCCGGCGAGCGAGGCGGAGATCCCCGAGCTCTACCTCGACCAGCTCGCGGCCTATGTCGCCACCGTCCAGGCGATCTATCCGGGAAAGCGCGTGCGCGCGGCGCTGCTCTGGACCGACGGACCGCGCCTGATGCCCGTGAGCGCCCTATTCCACGAGAAATTGCCGTGAGATTCCCCCTGGCATGCTTGGCGCGTCTGGCAGTCCCGCGCGTTCCCGCACTCACCTTGACGAGGCTTCGAAGCCTCCCCTAATCTTCGGCAAGAACACCGGCCGCGGCATGAACG
>DATMMM010000065.1:0-18959 GCA_035569735.1 Allostellaceae bacterium
ACGCTGCTCGACGCTGGCCTACGACGGCAAGACATCCACGCCGACGCGTTCTATACCGAGGCGGACAAGCAGGCGCTGAACATGGGATCCGAGGCATGACGGCCACGCTCGCGGGTAGAGTGGCACTGGTGACCGGCGGCGGTCGCGGCATTGGCCGCGCCATCGCGGAGGCGCTCTACGCAGAGGGAGCCGCCGTGGTGGTCGCCGACAACGGCACGTCGATCGACGGCAGCGGCGCCGATCCGAGCGTGGCGCAAAGCGTGGCCAAGACTCTCGGCGAGCGCGCCGCCGCCTTCACCGAGAGCGTCGCCAGTCCGAGCGCCGCGCAGGTCGCGGTCGAGGTCGCGGTGCGGAGCTTCGGCGGTCTCGATATCGTGGTGCACGCCGCGGCGATCCTGCGCGACGGGTTCATCTTCAAGGCGGACCCGGAAAACTGGGACGCCGTGTTGCGCACCAATCTCTCCGCTGCCTTCCACGTGCTCTCCGCGGCAACGTCCGTGCTCCGAGAGCAGGCGAAGGCAAATCGTGGCGGCAGCCCCTATGCGTGGGGCCGCATCGTCAACATCGTCTCAACCGCCGGGCTCTACGGGAACTACGGTCAGGCCGCTTATGCCAGCGCCAAGGCGGGGCTGGTGGGCCTCACCCGCGTTGTCGCGCTCGATATGGCGCGCAGCGGCGTCACGGCCAACGCGGTGGCGCCGTTCGCGGCGACCCGCGTCACAGATACCATCAGACCCGCCAATCCCGCGCAGGCGGCCTACAAGGAGCGCGCTCTCAAGGTGCCCGCGAGCGCCGTGGGCGAGCTCGTCGCGTGGCTCGCGGGACCGGAGGCGAAAGACGTGACCGGTCAGCTCTTCGGCGTGCGCGGGCGCGAGATCTTCCTGTTCTCCCAGCCGCGGCCGGTGGCACAAGCCATCAATCCCGGGGCCGACGGACTCAGCGCCGCGATCGCGAGCGCGCTCGAGCCGCATTACGTCGGGCCCGAGACGGACCTCGAGGCATTCAGCAGCGAGCCCTTGGTTTAGGGGCCAAGAAGGAAACGCCGCATGAGCACCGCATCCACCATGGCTCCGGTCAAGACGGTTCAGGAGCTCCAGGGCGCGCCTGAGGAGTACCGCGTGGCGCTGCGCAAGATCGTGCGCAGCCATGCCGTGAACGAGCTCTATGGCGCCCAGGTGTTCGACGAGCCCGCGATCGCCCTGGCACCCACGCCCTATGCGAAGTGGCTGACCTGCCGGGTGGCGATGGAGGAGTACGGGCACCACGTGCGCTTTCGCGAGCTCGGCGAGCAGATGGGCATTCCCGGGCCGGAGATGACGCCCGAGGGCAAGCAGCCGCTCTCGATCTTCGGGTTTCCGCTCAAGACTTGGGAGGAGTTCTGCGTCATCAAGCTGCTGGCAGACCTCGCGGAGATCCTGCAGGTCGAGGACCTGCTCAACTGCTCCTTCCATCCGCTGCGCAACCTCGCGCGTATGACCATGCCGGAGGAGCGTTTCCACGCCCAGTTCGGCAAGGATTTCTGCACCGAGCTCTGCAAGACGCCGGAGGGCCGCGCGCGCGTGCAAGACGCGATCGACCGGTATTTCCCGATGCTGCCGGCCTTCTTCGGCAAGACCGGATCGAAGAACAACGAGCTCTACCGCAAATACGGCATCAAGCAGCGGCCCAACGAGGAGATGCGTGCGGATTATCTCGCGCGCACCCGGGCTTTGGTGGAGGATCACCTCAAGCTAAGATTACCCGAGGTCGCCCCGGAAGCGGCCTGAGCAACAGCGGGAGACCGCCCATGGACGCCATCCCGAACCGCACGCCCGAGCGCGAGGCCTTCTATCGCGAGATTTCCCCGCACAATCTGGCGCCGCTCTGGGACGTGCTGCACACCGTCGTGACCAAGGAACCGGTATCGCCGGCGAAGCCCGCGATCTGGCGCTACGACGCCGAGGTCCGCGACTACCTCATGCGCACTGGCACGCTCATCACCGCCAAGGAAGCGGAGCGCCGCGTGCTGATCCTCGAGAATCCGGGCCTCAAGGGAAAGACCTCCGTCACCCATTCGCTCTTCGCGGGCCTGCAGCTGATCTTTCCGGGCGAGGTGGCGCCGGCGCATCGGCACACGCAATCGGCGCTGCGCTTCGTGATCGAAGGGAAGGGCGCCTATACCGCGGTCGACGGCGAGCGCACCATCATGGAGCCCGGCGATTTCATCATCACGCCGTCCTGGACCTGGCACGACCACGGCAACGATAGCGACAAGCCGATGGTCTGGCTCGATGGCCTCGACGTGCCGCTGGTGCGGCTGCTCGACGCGAGCTTCGCCGAGCCGGGCAATTCCGAGACGCAGATGGTGACCCGGCCCGCCGGCGATTCGCTCCAGCGTTACGGTCAAGGCCTGCTGCCGGTCGATTGGAAGCCCGAGCGCAAGACCTCGCCGGTCTTCAGCTATCCCTATCCGCGCACGCGCGAGGCCTTGGCGACGCTCGCGAAGAACGACGAGCCCGATCCCTGCCACGGCCACAAGATGCGCTACGTCAATCCCGCCACCGGCGATTATGCGATGCCGACCATCGCGGCCTTCATGCAGCTGCTGCCCAAGGGTTTTTCCACGGCGCCCTACCGGAGCTCGGACGGCACCGTGTTCGTCTGCGTCGAGGGCGAGGGCGAGTCCAAGATCGGCGATCAGAGCTTCGCCTGGGGTCCGCGCGACATCTTCGTGGCGCCGAGCTGGCATCGCACCACGCACCGCGCGCGCGCCGAGTCGGTGCTGTTCAGCTTCTCCGACCGGCCGGTGCAGGACAAGCTCGGCCTCTGGCGCGAGGATCGCGGCAATCGCTGAAACGATCGACGGGCGCCATCGCCGGCTGCGGAGTTTTGCGAGTGAGCTCGGGATCGCGCCTTGGTTCAGGGCCTGCGGCGACCCGCTCACATCGGCCGAGCGCGCCGATGTCGCCCGTTATCTCGAAGGCCTAGGCCTGCCGGCGATGCCGCTGGAGGGCATCTCTACTTGGCCCGAGGCCGCGGCCACCGCGCAGCGCGCCGACTGGAGCCGGCGGTGGTGGCAGGCCGAGGAGGCGGCCGCCACAGCGCTCCATCGATCCGCCTCTAGCCCGCTCGGCGAGGTGTCTCTCCTGGATTCGCTGAGCGCGGTCACGCTGGCAGCGGCGGCGCTGCAGGGCCCCGCCACCCATGCGCTCAGCCGCGCCGGAGCCGAGGATCCCGCGCTCAGCCGGGTCGCCGCCGGCGCCGCCGCGCTCGCCTGCCACCAGATGGGGCTCGCGATCGCGGCCGATGCCGCCGAGGATCATCCGCTCGCCGTCAAGTATCGCCTGTTCGCCGGCGGGCGTTGGCTGCTGGGCGTGATGGGCGATCGTTGCTATCTGTTCTGACGCGATCCCCGGACCCTCGGCGCTCATGGCCCTCACTCTCGCTACCTGGAACATCAACTCGGTGCGGCTGCGCATCGGCCTGGTCCGCCGCTTCCTGCGGAAGCACGCCCCCGACGTGCTGTGCCTGCAGGAGACCAAATCGCCCGACGAGCACTTCCCGCGCGAGGCCTTCGAGGAGATGGGCTACGGCCACATGCTGATCCACGGGATGAAGGGCTACAACGGCGTCGCCACGGTCTCGCGCCTGCCGCTCGCGGGGCCGCGCACGAAAAGCTGGTGCGCGCGCGAGGATTGCCGGCATGTGGTGACGGAACTCCCGGGCGGCATCGAGGTGCACAATCTTTATATCCCCGCCGGCGGCGACATTCCCGATCCCGAAGCCAATCCGAAATTCGCGCACAAGCTGCAGTTCCTGGACGAGGTCACGGCGTGGTTCGCCGCGGGCTCGCCCAAGAACAAGAAGGCGATCCTCGTGGGCGATCTCAATATCGCGCCGCTCGAGACCGACGTCTGGTCGCACAAGAGTCTCCTCAAAGTGGTGAGCCACACGCCCATCGAGGTCGAGAAGCTCGGCAAGCTTCAGCAAGCCGGCGGTTTCGTCGATGCCGTGCGACACGTCATCCCGCCGGAGCAGCGGCTTTACACCTGGTGGAGCTACCGCGCGCGGGATTGGCGCGCCTCCGACCGCGGGCGACGGCTCGATCACATCTGGGTGACGCCGGCGCTGGTGCCGCAACTCGCGGGCGCCGAGGTCTTCAAGCCCGTGCGCGGCTGGGTCCAAGGCTCCGACCATGTGCCGGTGATCGTGCGATTCAGCGAATGACGCGATACGACCTCAGACCGTTCTTCGCGCCCCGAAGCGTCGCGGTTGTGGGGGCGGGCGAGCGGCAGACCTCGTCCGGCGGCGCCGTCCTGCAGAACCTGCGCATTTCCGGCTTCACCGGCGAGATCGTGCCGGTCAACCCGAAGGGCGGCGAGATGTTCGGGCTTGCCGTGCGCAAGAGCCTCGGCGAGCTCAATCACCCGGCCGATCTCGCAGTGATCGTGATCCGGCCCGATCTGATCCTCGACGCGGTGCGCGAGGCCGCGGCGAGCGGGCATCAGCATCTCCTGATCCTGCCCGGCGGATTTGCCGAGGCGGGCGAGGCGGGGAAGGCGCGCGACCTCGAGCTGCGCCGGCTGATCGCCGCGCACGGCCTCACGGTGGTGGGCCCGAATTGCGCGGGGATCATTCACCTGCCCATGGGCGCGCGCTTCGCCGCCACATTCCTGCGCGACATGCCGCCCGGCCCCAATGCCCGCGGCGCCATCGCTTTCGTCACGCAATCGGGCGCGCTCGCGGAGGAAGCGATCGCGGCGGCGCACCGCCTCGCCATTCCGCTCGGCACCATCGTGTCCGTCGGGAATGCGGTGCAGCTCGGGATCGCCGATTATCTCGAGCACCTCGGCAGCGATCCCGCCGTCACCGCGGTGCTGCTTTATATCGAGAGCATCGAGGACAAGGCGCGGTTCCGCGCGGTGGCGCGGCGGGTCGCGGCGGAGAAGCCGGTGGTGGCGCTGATCGGCGGCCGCACCGGCCCCGGAGCACGCGCCGCGGCGGCGCATACCGGCGCGCCCGCCCAGGACGACCGCGAGATGGATGCCTTCGCGGCGGAGTGCGGCGTGCTCCGGGTGGAGAGCCTTCGTCGCCTGCTGCTCGCGGCCAAGGGCTTCGGCGCCTTTCCCCAAGGCATCGGCAAGCGCGCGCTGATCCTTTCCAACTCCGGCGGGCCCGGCGTGCTCTGCACCGACCGCGCGGCAGCCGAAGGTCTCGACATCGCTCCGCTGCCGGCGGCGATGGCGGCCGCGCTCCGCGCCGCACTGCCGGCCGAGGCCTCGGTCGCCAATCCGCTCGACCTGCTCGCGGACGCGCGCGAGGACCGGTTCGGCCTCACGCTTGACTGCGCGATCCGGGACGGTGCCCAAGCCTTCGACGCCATCCTCGGGATCCACGTGGTCCCTTTCATGGTGGAGGCCCAGGCGATCGTTGCGACATTCGCGGCGCTCGCGCGCAGCGTGCCGATGCCGTTCCTGCACGCCATGATGGGGACGCTGCCGGACAAGGATGCATGGTTCGCGAGCCTCGAGCGCGCGGGCGTGCCCGCCTTCAACGACGTGGAAGCGATGGCAGAGTGCGCGGGCTTGCTCGCGCGCTACCCGGCGTTGCGCGAGCGCGCACGCATGGCCGAGACATAGCCCGGCGCGATGCTCGAGCTCGACAATAAGGCCGTGCGGTAGGGTACCGCCTGCACCGGCGTTGCGGGCTTTATGACTGAATTGTCGCCTTTGGCCCCAGGAATGACCCGCGCCCCCGCCCGCGATTCACCCTGCGGGGTGATGGAGGTCCACGAGAGCCCTGGCCGATGACACTCTGCGATTACCCGTAAATGCGCATTGGCCACATTCGCTTCACACCGTGGTCACAATCGGCCGCGACAGTTGCCACTCCCTGCACGCGCATATGCGAGGAGCCATCATGATCCAGCAGAGTGACCTTACGCTCGTCGAGACCTCTCAGCTGCCGCACGCCATACGGCATTCGAGCGAGCCTCGGCGCACCAACGTGTTGCTCGTCGATGACGACGATCTCTATCGCGACGCCCTGCACCTGCACTTGGCCGACGCAGGGTTCGAGGTCGCGAGTTTCGGCCGCGGACGGGCGGGCCTCGACCATCTCGACGCCGGCAATTCCGCCGACGTGATTCTGCTGGACTGGCGCATGCCGGAGATGAACGGCCTCGAAGTGCTGCGCGAATTGCGCGAACGCGGCATGCCGACGCCGGTGATCTTCCTGACGGCACTCAGCGACGAGACGCACGAAGAGGCGGCGCTCGCCGGCGGCGCGGTCGATTTCATCGACAAGTCCCGGCGCATCGCGATCCTGTTGAAGCGGATCGAGTTGATCGCCGAGTCCCAGAAGCCCTTGCCGGAGCCTGGCCAGGTGCGGGCGGCGCAATTCCGCATGGGCGAGCTCGAGCTTCGGTTCGACATCAATCGGGCGTTTTGGCGCGGACAGGTGATCGAGCTGACGCTCACGGAGTTCCGCATGGTCTCGCGGCTTGCGATGAAGCCCGGGGAGGACGTCTCCTACCGCGAGCTCTATGACCTCGTGCACGGCAAGGACTTCGTGGCGGGCTACGGCACCGACGGCTACCGCACCAACGTCCGCACCTTCATCAAACGCATCCGCAAGAAGTTCCGCCGCATCGACGACGGCTTCCGCCGCATCGAGAACTACGCGAGCTATGGCTATCGCTGGAGGCTGGCATAGCGCGCGGCCGCGGCGGCTATCCTACGCGGTAGAGGTGATACCGGTCCTCGCGTACGCCGATCGGCAGCGGCAGCGCGAGCCAACCGGGCAACTCGATCGCGGGCTCGCTCACCACCACCGCGCCGACCCTCAGCAGCGGCGCCAGCAGGGGCGCGAGCTCGCCGGCCAGCCGATGATTGGCCGCCGCGTCGCCCGTCCCCATGTCGACGTGGGCGAGCGCCGCGCTGTGCGGCAGACGGTCCCACATCATCGGCAGGGTCTCGCGGGCATCGCCCAGGATCAGATAATCCGACGGCGGGACGCAGTCGGAATGCGCCGCCACCTCTCGCTCGAACACGTAGATCTCGCGCTTGGGCATGAGCTCGCGCATGTGGTCGTAGGTCCGCCCGTTGCCGAGGCCGAGCTCGAGCACCGGCCCGGGCACGCCCTTGACCAGGTCCGCCGCGCGGTCGAGGCACGCGCGCTGGGCCATCATCCGGCGGATGAAGCTGTCGAGGCGGCTCATGTCGGGAGAGCCGACATCGGCTAATGCGATTGCCGGCGAAGGCGCTCGAGCTCGGCATGCTCGGTGCGCAGCTGATTGTTGGTCGCCTCCAGGCGGTGCGCGAGCTCGCGCATGATGGAGACGGCCATGGTCGGGAATTCCTTGATCAGCCGCAGGAACAGCTCCTTGGAAATCCTGAGCGTGACGAGGCGGGTGTTGGCGCGCACCGAGGCCGTTCGGGGCACGTCGCAGAGAATGGCGATCTCGCCGAAGAAATCGTTGGGCCCGAGCACCGCGACCACCACCGGACCGCCCGCGCCCTCCACGATCACCTCGGCCTTGCCCTCGATAATGATATAGGCGGCGTTCGCGGCGTCGCCCTGGTGGAACAGCGTATGCCCCGCGTCGAAGGCAACGCGCTCGCTGGTGAAGGCGATCAGCTTGAGCTTGGGCGGCTCGATCTGGGAGAACAGCGGAATCCGCCGCAGCATGTCGACTTCTTCATGCAGGCTCATGCACCACCTCCGTCCATCGCATCGCCTACTCCGCGGCTAACAGCTCGCTGAACTTGCTGCCCGACTTGTCGAGATCGGAAAGCGCGCCTTGCTCGACGAGCCGGCCATGCTCCATCACCAGCACTTCCTGGAACTGCCGCGCCAGGCTCGAGCGGTGCAATACCCAGATCAGGCCTCGGCCGGCGAATTCCTCCTTGAGGACCTCGATCAGCTTCATCTGGGCAGGACTATCGAGCGCCGAGGTCGCCTCGTTGAGGATCATCATATCGGGCCGCTTGAGGATCGAGCGGGCGAGCGCGACCTTCTGGCGCTGCGCGACTGAGAGCCGCGAGCCGCCGGGTCCGACCGGGAAGGCAAGCCCGGCCTCGATCACCGTCCGGCGCAAGTCGAGCGCGTCGATGACCTGCGCCACGACCTCGATGAGGCGCTTCTCTGCATCCGCCTCGCCAAAGGCGAGTTTGCCGAACAGCAGGTTGTCCTGGATGGCCGCCGCGGCGTTGTAGCGGTCGTCCGCGAAGAACTCGACGCTGCCGCGGAACTCCTCCGGCAAATCCGCCTCGAAGATGCGCCGCGCCTCGACGATGCGCGCCTCCAGCGCCTCGTCGATGACGTCGAGGCGATGGCGCGAGACGATGAGCTTGAAGGGGAGCGAGAGGAGCCTGATCCGGTCCTCCTTCTTCAGGCCCTTGATGCCGTCCTTGCCGAGCCGCGCAAGGATCGCTTGGAACTCCGGCAGCTGGTCGGCGCTGATAAAGCTGAACTGCGCAATGAATTCCTCGCTGGGCGCGCCGTCCGCGAAGATCTCCACCATGGTCTCCGCGACCTTGAGGCCCCGATGCACGAGATCGTCGGTCAAACCCGCCTTATCGAGGACGCGCTGCACGTAGGTGTTGGAGGCCAGCTCCTCCATGGCGAAAGCCGGACCCACGGGCGTGCCGAACAGGAGGTTCTCGGCGAGCGAGGCGTTCGTGTTGTAGCGCGTCACGTCGAAGGGCTCGACCAGATGCGTTAGCTTGTCCTCGGCGAGCCGAGCCTGCACGGCCTTGCGCGCCTGGAGCAGCGCCTCCGCCGCCTCGGGCCAGGCGGCTGGATCGAGATGGCCCCGCAGCCCGAAGAGGTAGACATCCTGGTCGAGCTCGACCTTGCGCAAGATCTCGACCAGGCGATCTCGGAGCCCCTCCTGATCCTTGACGCCCGCAACCTCGTAGTCGATCCAATCGGCGTCGGCATCGAGCTCGGTATTGCCGGAGAGCCGGGCCTCCTGAAGCTGCACGAGCCGACGCTTCTGATGCGCGGGATCGTCTTGCGGCTGCTGCATCGGGCGGAACTTCAGCGATGAGAGCAAATTCTCACCCACGCTCTGGCTGAAGAGATAGGGCGCGGAGCCAGCATAGGCCGCCCGGCGGCCGATTACGGCGGTCGGCAGGGTCGCCAGGTCGTTGCCGGCGACGGTGATCCGGCCGGAGCTCGGCACCATGAGCCGTGCGAGCAGCAGCGCGAGCTCGTGCTTGCCGCTGCCGCTCGCTCCGAGAATGGCGACGCTCCGGTCGAGCGGGATGTTTGCGCTGACGCTGTCGACCACCCGCACGCGCTCGTCCTCGATCAGGGTCACGCCGGTAAGCGTCATCTCGCCGACCAAGCGTGGAATGCTCGCGGGCTCTTCCAGCATGAGCCGCTCGTCGAGCATGCCGGCGGGCTGGAACTGCTCGACCACCTGATCGTACTTGATCTTGGTGTCCTGGAAGGCCTGGTAGTAGTCCAGCAGCTCCTTCCAGGGCGCGGACATTTCCTTGTAGGCGGCGATCACCGCCACCAGCGCGCCCGCGCTCAATTGGCCGCGGATCGCCAGATAGCCGCCGATCGCGTAGAAGAAAAACGGCGTGACCTGATTGAGCGTGTTGTTGAGGAACTTGACGAAGAACTTGCGCTGATAGATCTCGAAGCGGATGTCGTAGATAATGCCGAGCAGGCGCGCGAAGTTCGCGAGCTGGTAGCGTGCGTTGTCTTGCGTATGGATGTCGATCGCGCCGAAGCTGCTCTCCCCCACGCGATCGGCGACGCGCCGGATGGTGCGCACGCGCGCCTTGCCGAGCACGTTGACCTTGCGCTGCATCTTCGGGATCACATATCCCTGGATCGGATAGAGCGAGAGCGAGGCAAGGCCGAGGACCCAGTCCTGCATGAACATGAACAGGATGGTCGTGACGAGCGTGCCGCCTTGCACCGCGGGCTGCGCGAACATGTCGCCGATGAAGCCGCCCAGAGGCTCCACCTCCGAGGTGATCATCGGAATAATTTCGCCCGCTGACACCTTTTTGAAATAGCCGATCGGGAATCTTAGGAGACGTTTATAAAGCTCGTATCGCAGGCGCCTCAGCATGCGCTCGCCGAGCTGGCCCTTGTAACGGTTGATCCAGTATTTGAAACCGCCGTTGACCAGGACCATGACGAAATAGAGGCCGCAGAGGGTCCACAGGTAACCCAGATGGTCCAGATGGAACGTGGTGATGCCGATACTGAACGGGTGCGGCTGCCACTTCGTAATCGTATTGATGATGTTTTTCGGCAGGTCGTACGAGTAATAAAGGAACGGCTGCGATACCACAGCTAGTGTGACTACGAAAACTTGCTGCCACAGGCTGTGTTTGATGATGAAGCCGTGCAGCGTCGGCTGAATACCGCCGCTGTCGCCCGCGGAGGTGGATTGAGCCGCGCTCGTAAGCGGAGCGGCACCGATACCGGGTATTCGGAGCCGCGCGACGGAGGGAAACGCTTTCATGAAATGGATTTCTAGCCGACCCGACCTGTGCAATATAGGGTCGTCGCGCTGAGGGAAGGCAGATGAGCGAACGGCATAAGCGCGTCCTTATCTATAGTCACGATACTTTCGGTCTCGGGCACCTCCGACGCTGCCGGGCCATCGCGCATGCGTTGGTGGAGGGAGACAAGAACTTATCGGTCCTGATTCTATCGGGCTCACCCATCATTGGCAGCTTCGATTTTCGTGCCCGGGTCGATTTCGTGCGGGTGCCCGGCGTTATCAAGCTCCACAACGGCGAATACACCTCGCTCAACCTGCACATCGCGATCGAGGAGACGCTGGAGATGCGCGCCTCGATCATCCAGCATACCGCCGACATCTTCGATCCCGATCTCTTCATCGTCGACAAGGAGCCGCTGGGCTTGCGCGGCGAGGTGGGGCCGACGCTCGCGCTGCTGCGCCAGCGGGGCACGCCGATCGTGCTGGGCTTGCGCGACGTCATGGATGAGCCCTCTCAGCTCGGCCCCGAGTGGTCGCGCAAGAAAGCGGCGCCGGCGCTCAAGAAATATTACGACGACATCTGGGTCTACGGCTTGCCGCAGATCTGCGATCCGCTCGCCGGCATCGGTCTGCCGCAAAGCGTGCGCAAGCGCATGACCTATACGGGCTATTTGAAGCGCAGCGCGCAAGCGCCGAGCACGCAACTCCCGGGCCTTGGCGACGAGCCCTATTTGCTGGTGACGCCGGGCGGCGGCGGCGATGGCGAGGGGCTGATCGACTGGGTGCTGTCGGCCTACGAGCATGATCCCAAGCTGCCCTGCCGGGCCTTGATGGTGCTCGGTCCGTTCATGCAGCCGGAGTTGCAGGCCGAGTTCATGGCGCGCACGGCGCGCCTGGGGCGCGTCTCCGCCATCACCTTCGATGCGCGCATGGAAAGCTTGATCGCCCATGCGCAGGGCGTCGTCGCCATGGGCGGCTACAACACGTTCTGCGAGATCCTGTCCTTCGACAAGCGCGCGCTTATCGTGCCGCGTACGAAACCGCGCCTCGAGCAGTACATCCGCACCGCGCGCGCCCAGGAGCTCGGTCTCGTGCGTATGCTGGTCGGCGACAAGGAGCGCGATCCGCGGGTGATGGGGACGGCGCTGCGCCAGCTGCCGCAGCAGAACCTGCCGTCCGAGATCGTGGTGCCGGGGCTGCTCGACGGGCTCGACAGCGTCAACCGGCTGGCGCGGCAGTGGCTCGGCCGGTGGCGCCTGCCGACCCGGGTTCCCGTTGCCGCCTCTTTCCGCGCCTGACACCGCGCCCGCGGGGCGCACGGTCGGTTTTGTCCTCAAGGGCTACCCGCGCCTGTCGGAGACCTTCATCGCGCAGGAAATCCGCGCGCTTGAGGCGCTGGGCCTCGACATCCGCATCGTCTCACTGCGCCATCCGACCGACGCCAAGCGCCATCCGATCCACGCGGAGATCGCCGCCAGCGTGCTCTACCTGCCGGAATATCTCTGGCAAGAGCCGTTGCGCGTGCTCGCGGGCTGGCGCGCGAGCCGGGCCTTGCCGGGTTATCGACGCGCGCGCGCGGCGTTCCTCAGGGACCTCCGGCGCGACCCGACGCCCAACCGCGTCCGCCGCTTCGGCCAGGCGCTCGTGCTCGCGCGCGAGCTGCCGGCGGAGGTGACGCGGCTGCATGCGCATTTCATGCACACGCCGGCCTCGGTCACACGCTATGCGGCGCTGATGCGGGGCTTGCCCTGGACGCTCTCGGCGCATGCCAAGGACATCTGGACCACGCCCGCCTGGGAGCAGCGCGAGAAGCTCGCGGAGTGCGGTTGGGCGGTCGCCTGCACGGAGGCGGGCGTGGCGCATCTGCGCGACCTCGCGCCCGAGCGGGCCCGTGTGACGCTGATCTATCACGGCCTCGACGGCGCCCGGTTTCCGACGCCGGCCCGGCGCGCGAGCCTGCGTGACGGCAGCAATGCCGGCGATCCCCTGCGGCTCCTGTCGGTCGGGCGCGCGGTCGCGAAGAAGGGCTACGGTGATCTTCTGGCGGCGCTCGCGCTCTTGCCGCGCGGCCTTGCCTGGCGCTTCACCCATATCGGCGGCGGGCCGCTGCTGCCGGAGCTGCAGCGCCGGGCCACGGAGCTCGGCATCGCTGGGCGCATCGACTGGCGGGGCGCCCAAGCCCAAGAGGCGGTGCTCGCCGCCTATCGCGAGGCGGATATCTTCGCTCTCGCGAGCTGCATCTCCTCCGATGGCGACCGCGACGGCCTGCCCAACGTCCTGCTGGAGGCGCAGAGCCAACGGCTCGCCACCATCGCCACGGCGCTCCCCGGCATCGCCGAGCTGATCGAGCCCGAGGTCACGGGCTTGCTGGTGCCCGCGGGCGACCCCAGCGCGTTCGCGGCGGCGCTCGAGCGCTTGATCCGCCATCCGCAGGAGCGGGCGTACCTAGGCGCGGCCGCGGAGGCGTGCGTCAGGACGCGGTTCACGCTCGAGGCCGGCATCGAGCGGTTGGCGACAAAGTTCGGCCTGGCGAAAGTCTCAGAGCCATGCGCATTGCGTTCTATGCGCCGCTGAAGCCGCCGGATCACCCGGTGCCTTCGGGCGACCGGCGCATGGCGCGCTTGCTGATGGCGGCGCTCGCCGCCGCGGGCCATGAGGCCATCCTGGCCGCGCGTCTCCGCACCCGGGACGGCACCGGCGACCGCGAGCGGCAGGACCGGTTGCGCGCGCTGGGCGGGCGGCTGGCAGAGCGGTATCTGCGCCGGATCGCGGCGCGGCCGAGCCAGCGGCCCGATCTCTGGCTTACCTATCATCCCTATTACAAGGCGCCCGATTGGATCGGGCCTCGTGTCGCCGCGGCGCTGCAGATCCCCTACGTGGTGGCGGAGGCCTCGCTCGCCGAGAAGCGCAGCGCCGGAGAATGGCAGATCGGGCACAGCGCGACCGCCGAGGCGCTGAAGCGCGCCGACCGCGTCATCGGACTGAACAGCACCGACCGCGAAGGCGTGCTGCCCGCGCTCGCCCGCCCGGAGCATTGGACGGCGCTGCTGCCGTTTCTGGACACCGGCCCCTTCGAGGCCGCGGTGGCCGGGCGGCGCGCGACGCGCGCGGGGCTTGCTCAGCGCTTGAAGCTCGATCCGGCGCTGCCTTGGCTCGCCACGGTCGCCATGATGCGCGGAGACGTGAAACTCGAATCCTATCGCCTGCTGGGCGCCGCGCTGGCGCGCTGCCGCGATCGACCGTTTCAGCTCCTGGTCGCCGGGGACGGGCTGGCACGCGATCAGGTGACCGCCGCACTGGCGCCGATCAAGGGGCGGGTGCGATTTCTGGGTCGTCTCGAGGAGCGCGCGGTGCCGGAGCTGCTGGCGGCGAGCGACCTCTATGTCTGGCCGGCGATCGGCGAGGCCTATGGGCTTGCGATCCTGGAAGCGCAGGCGGCGGGGTTGCCGGTGGTGGCGGGCGAAACCGGCGGCGTCGGCGATATCGTGGCCCATGGCGTCACCGGCCTGCTGGTGCCGGTGGGCGATGTCGCTGCGTTCTCCGCCGGGACCGCCGTGCTGATCGACGATTGGACCCGACGCGCGCGCATGGGCCATGCCGCGCGCCGCAAGGTTGCCGCCGACCACGACCTCGCCTCTGCGGCGCGGCGGCTCGACGCGGTGCTGCGCGATCTCGTACCGGCGAGCGGGCCATGACCCTGCTGGCCCTGTTGCGCCACGGTCCCACCGCCTGGACCCGCCAGCATCGGCTGCAGGGGCGCGCCGATCTGCCGCTCGACGCCGCCGGCCGCGCGACGGTCCTCGCCTGGCGCCTGCCGTCGGAGCTTCGCGGTTTCCGCTGGCTCACGAGCCCACTTGCGCGCTGCACCGAGACCGCGGCGTTGCTCGGCCTCGAGACCGAGACCGAGCTACGCCTCATCGAGATGGACTGGGGCCGCTGGGAAGGCCGGACCGTCGCGGAGTTGCGGGCGGACCCGGGCAAGGAGATGACGGCTCAGGAGGCACGCGGGCTCGACTTGCAGCCTCCCGGGGGCGAAAGCCCGCGCGCGGTGCAGCGGCGCCTGGCGCCGCTGTTGACCGAGATCGCCGCCACGGGAAGACCCACCGGCGCCATCGCGCATAAGGGCGTGATCCGGGCCATCCTGGCGCTCGCGACCGGTTGGACCATGATCGACCCCGAGCCTGCCAAGCTCGACTGGGCCGCGGTGCATTTGTTCCGGCTCGAGCCCGGCGGCGCGCCCAGCGTGGTACACCTCAACCAGCCGCTTGCCGCAGCGGCGGCGGACCTGCGCGCGTGACCCGGCGCGCGCTCTTTCACGTTCAGCACCTCCTGGGGATCGGCCACGTCATGCGCGTGGCTCAGGTGGCGCGCGAGACCGCGGCGCTCGGCCTCGAGGTCACGGTGCTGTCGGGGGGCGGTCGGTTTGGATTGGATTGGGGCGCCGCCGCGGTGCGGGAACTGCCGGTCGCCCGTGCGCGCGACGGCAGCTTCCAGGTCCTGGTCGACGGGTCGGGCCGGCCCCTCGACGCGGCTTTCCATGAGCGCCGCCGCGCGCTGGTGCTCGATGCCTTCGCGCAGCTTCAGCCGGACGTGGTGCTGATGGAGTCCTATCCCTTCGGCCGGCGGACATTCCGCCGCGAGCTCGATGCGCTCGTCGCCGCGGCGCAGGCGCGCCGGCCGCGCGCGCCGGTGCTGGTCTCGATCCGCGACATCCTGGTCGCGAAGAGCAATCCGGCCCGTTACTCGGAGATCGCTCAGCGCGTCCGGCGCGACATCGATGCCGTGCTGGTGCATGGCGATCCGCGCCTGGTCGGGCTCGAGGCGAGCTTTCCCGCAGCCCCGGAGATCGCGGACAAGCTTCGCTACACCGGGTACGTCACGGATGCCGGAGAGGCGGAGCACGGCACGGACCGGCTCGACACAGGCCGAGGCGAGGTCCTCGTCTCCGCAGGCGGCGGCGCGGTCGGAGCGCCGCTCCTCAAGGCCGCGCTCGCGGCACGGCCGCTGACGTCGCTCCGAAATCATGTGTGGCGGCTGATCGCCGGCCCGAACCTACCGCAGGAAGACTACGACGCCCTCGCTCGGCAGGTGTCCGCGGGCGTCCTGCTGGAGCGCTTCCGCGGCGATTTCCAAAGCCTGCTGCGGCACTGTCATCTATCCATAAGCCAAGCGGGCTACAACACGATCCTGGATGTGCTGCAAGCGGGCGCGCGGGCGGTGGTGGTGCCGTTCGCCGAGGGCAGCGAGACCGAGCAGGCGCTCAGAGCGCGGCTCCTCGCCGAGCGAGGGTTGGTTCATGTGGCGGATGCGCGTGCGCTCGGCGGCCCCGAAGGCGCCGTGGCACTGGCCCAAGCGATCGAGCGGGCGCTCAGCGCGCCAGCGCCGGCTTTGGGGCGATTGGACCTGGATGGCGCCCGGCGCGCCGCCGAGTGCGTGGCGGAGTTTGCGGCGATGCAGCATGGTCCCGGCTGACGGCTCGGTGTTTTATCGGAGGGCCCCAGTGGCGGACGCTTGGGAGCCATGCGTAACCATGGCTATACTCCCGGCATGATCGGCCTTGAGACGCATCCATCGACAACTTCCGCCGTGGCCTCCGGATGGGCCGTGCTCGAGGCCGAGCTGGATATCTGGCAGGCGGCCGGCCGGACCGCAACCTTCTGGTGGCGGGACGACGATGCGGTCACCACCACGCCGGCGCTCGATCGCCTGCTCGCCCTCGCCGGGGACGTTCCGATCGCGCTCGCCGTGATCCCCGGCCAAGCCCAAGCGGGGCTCGGCGCGAGGCTCGCCCACGCGCCCGCCGTGACCGTGCTCCAGCACGGCTGGAGCCACACCAATCATGCCCCCGCCGGCGCGCGCAAATCCGAGCTCGGTGCGGATCGGCCGCTGAATCAAAGACTTCACGAGCTGGCGCTCGGTCGCGAGCGCCAGCACTCGCTCTTCGGCCCCCGCGCGCTCGGGGTGCTGGTGCCGCCCTGGAACCGGATCGGGCCCGACCTGGTGCCTCGGCTCCCGGAGGTCGGCATCGCCGGCCTTTCGCTCGCAGGCGCGCGACAAGCCGCGGCGCCGGCCGCCGGCCTGCGCGCGGTCAATGTGCATGCGGACCTGGTGAATTGGCACGGCGGTCGCGGCTTCGTCGGCGAGACGGCCGCCCTCGGCCTGGTGCTGCGCCATCTACGCAGCCGCTTTCTCGCTTCAGTGGACGCCCAGGAGCCCACGGGCATCCTCACTCATCATCTCGTTCAGGATGCGCCGGCGGACCAATTTCTGCGCCGCTTCGTCGCGACGGTGCGGCGGCATCCCTCGGCGCGCTTCGTGCCCATACCCGAGCTCTTTGCGCCGCCATGAGCGAGCATCGCTATCCCACGGATGCGCTGATCGGCGACTACATCCGCGCCGGCGCCGGTCTGCTGCTGGTCGGCGCGCCCTTGGTGTTGATCCCGCTCAACGTCTATGTCGAGGGCATGTTGGTCGGACTCGCGGCTCTGTTCGGCGCCTTCGGCGGCTTGACCGCGCTCAGGCAGCTGCGCCCGATCGAGCTGGGCGAGGAGGGGATCGCCGCGCGCGGGCCCTTTCCGGTTCGGCTCACCTGGGAGGCGCTCGAGGGTGTCACGCTGCGCTATTTCGCGACCCGCCGCGACGGCTCGAGTGGCTGGATGGAGCTGAAGCTCCGCGGCGCCGGACGGCGTCTGCTCCTCGACAGCCGCATCGACGGCTTCAACGACATTGCCCAGCGCACCGCCCGGGCGGCGGCGCGCCGGCATCTTCCGGTCACGCCGGCAACCGCCGCGAACTTCGCCGCGCTCGGCATCCCGATGGCTCCCAGCGCTGGCGAGTAGAAGGCATGACCGACGTCCTCACCGTCCGCGACCTCCATGTCGAGTTTCACGTGGCCGAGGGCACCATCCACGCGGTACGCGGTGCCTCCTTCCGCGTGCGCCAAGGCGCCACCATGGCGATCGTGGGTGAATCCGGCTCCGGCAAGACGGTGGTGAGCCAGGCCATCATGGGCATCTTGCCGAGGGTCGGCCGGATCTCCAAAGGCGAAATCCTGTTCTCCGACCCGCGCACACCCGGTAGACCCGTGGACATCGCGCGCCTCGACCGCGACGGCAAGCAGATGCGCCAGATCCGCGGCGGCCAGATCTCCATCATCTTCCAGGAGCCGATGACCTCGCTCTCGCCGCTGCACACGGTCGGCAGCCAGGTGAGCGAGGCGCTGGAGCTGCATCGCGACGTGTCGCGGGAAGTGGCGCTCGACCTCACCGCCGAGATGCTGCGCCTGGTGGGGTTTCCCGATCCCAAGAAGGCGCTCAAGACCTATCCCTTCGAGCTCTCGGGCGGCTTGCGCCAGCGCGCGATGATCGCCATGGCATTGGTCTGCCGCCCGGCGCTGCTGATCGCCGACGAGCCAACCACCGCGCTCGACGTGACGATTCAGGCGCAGATCCTGAAGCTGATCCACGACCTCCAGCGCGAGCTCGACATGGCCGTGCTGCTGATCACCCACGATCTCGGCGTGGTCGCCAACGTCGCCAAAGAAGTCGTGGTGATGTACCACGGCGCGGTCGTCGAGAGCGGCAGCATCGAGGACATCTTCCGCGCGCCCGAGCACCCTTACCTCAAGGCGCTCTTGCGCGCGGTGCCGCGTTTCGACATGAAGCCCGGCGAGCGGCTGGTTCCGATTCGGGAGATCCCCCACGCCGAGGCGCGCTATCTGATGGCGGCGCGCACCCGCGCGCTCAGCGACGGTCCGCTGCTGACGGTCGATCGGCTGACCAAGTCTTTCGAGATCCGCAAGCACGGTTTCTTCGGCACGGGCGGCGCCACCCGCGTCAGGGCAGTCGACGCGGTGAGCCTCGCCATCGAGCGCGGCGAGTGCCTGGGGCTGGTGGGCGAGAGCGGCTGCGGCAAGACCACGCTGAGCAAGATGCTGCTGGGCGCGCTGCGCCCCGACTCCGGCGAGGTCACCTACTACGACCAGGGCAAGCCCGTCGACGTGCTCGCCCTCAAGGGCAAGATGATGACGCTGTTCCGACGGCGCGTGCAGTTCGTGTTCCAGGACCCCTTCGGCTCGCTCAATCCGCGCATGACCGTCTTCGACATCATCAGCGAGCCCCTGGTAATCCACGGCATCGGCACGCCCGAGCAGCGCCGCGAGATGGTGAAGGAGCTCGTGACGCTGGTCGGGCTCGACGTACGCTACCTGAAGCGCTATCCGCACAGCTTCTCGGGCGGCCAGCGCCAGCGCATCGGCATCGCGCGCGCCTTGGCCTTGCGGCCCGATCTGCTGATCTGCGACGAGCCGGTCTCCGCTCTCGATGTCTCGATCCAGGCGCAGATCCTGAATCTGCTGAAGGACCTGAAGGCGCAGCTCGGCCTCACCTATCTCTTCGTCTCGCACAACCTCGCGGTGGTCGACTACATCGCCGACCGCATCGCCGTGATGTGCCGCGGCCGCCTCGTCGAGGTGGCGCCGCGCGCCTTGCTGTTCCGCAATCCCGTG
>DATMMM010000066.1:0-12947 GCA_035569735.1 Allostellaceae bacterium
GCGCGGCGGCGAGGACGTGCCTCCGCCTTCGGCTCGTCCAAGGCAAGGATCTTGCCGGGATTCATGACGTCGTCGGGATCGAGGGCGCGCTTGAGCGCGCGCATGAGGTCGAGCGCGACCGCCGGCTTGTAGCGCGGCAGCTCGTCGCGCTTGAGGATGCCGATGCCGTGCTCCGCGCTGATCGAGCCGCCCATCTCGGCGACGATGCCGTGCACGATGTCGTTCAGCTCGAGCCGGCGCGCGAGGAACGCCTTGGTCGGCGCGGGATCGGTCTTGAGGTCGGGGCGGGCGGGCTCGCTCACGTTGAAATGGATGTTGCCGTCGCCGACATGGCCGAAGGCGAGCGGGCGGCAGCCGAGGATGCGCGCCTCGACGGCCACTGTCAGCCGCTCGATGCACTCGGCGACGCGGCTCACGGCGACGGAGACGTCGTGCTTGATGCTGCCGCCCTCGTATTTCTGCGCCTCGACCATGGCCTCGCGGATGCGCCAGAGCTGCTGCGATTGCTGCGCGCTCGACGCCAACACGCCGTCCGCGATCAGGCCGGCCTCGGCGACCTCGCTCAGGAACGTCTCCAGGCTCGCGCGCAAGTTCGATCCGGGCCGGCTCGAGGACACGTCGAAGAGCGCGTACCACGCATGCGGCCGATCCATCGGATCGACGATCCCCGCGACATGGCGCGCCGCGAAGTCGAGGCCTCGGCGCGGGATGAGCTCGAAGGCGGTGAGCTGGTCGCCGCTCGCGGCCCGCGCGCGCGCGAAGAGCTCCATGGCGTCGCTCGCCTTGGCGAGAGCCAGAAAGGCGGTCTCGATCTCGCGCGGCCGCGGGAACAGCTTGAGCGTCGCCGCGGTGATGATGCCGAGCGTGCCCTCGGCGCCGATGAAGAGCTGCTTCAGGTCGTAGCCGGTGTTGTCCTTGCGCAAGGCGCCGAGCCCGTTCCAGATCCTTCCGTCCGGCAGCACGACCTCGAGGCCGAGGCAGAGATCGCGCGTGTTGCCGTAATGCAGCACGCCGATGCCGCCCGCGTTGGTCGAGAGGTTTCCGCCGATCTCGCAGCTGCCCTCGGCGCCGAGGCTCAAGGGGAACAGCCGATCGGCCGCCTCCGCCGCCTTCTGGATGTCCGCGAGGATGCATCCGGCTTCGGCGGTGATGGTGAAATCCGCGGGATCGATCGCGCGGATGCGGTTCATCCGGCCGAGGCTCACGAGGACGGTGTGTTCGTCCTGCGGCACCGCGCCGCCGCAGAGGCCGGTGTTACCGCCTTGCGGCACGATCGGCAGCCGCGCCGCCGCGGCGAGCCTCACGACCTCCGCCACTTCCGCCGTCGAGGCCGGCCGCACCACCAGGCCCGTGCGCCCGCGGTACATGCCTCGGGTTTCCGTGAGGTAGCGCTCGAGCTCCTGGGGGTCGTCGACCACGCCCTTGGGGCCGACCGCCGCGCGAATGGCCTTGAAGGCGGCTTCGATCGCTGATGTCACCGAGGCAGTCTCCTCGACCGTGCTTGTCGTCCGCCCGCATCTAACTCGCGTGGCGGCGCTTAGAAAAGCGGAACAATGGATCGAGACAATGGCGGCTCAGGAAAGCCGCGGTGCTGCAGCGCGGCGAAGCCGATCGTTGATGGCGACGCCGAGCCCGCGCTCGGGGATCGGCATGACCGCGATGCCCGCGACCTCCGGCCGGTCGAGCGCGCGCAGCGCGGCGAAGAGATTGGCCGCGGCCTCCATGAGATCGCCGCTCCGAGAGAGCCAGCGCACCTCGCCGAACCCTTTCGGCGCTGGGCCGAGGCCGAACGCCAGCAGCGCCTCGCCCGGCCGCGCGTCCCGCGCCTCGAGACGCAAGGGACGCTCGGGCGCGTAATGGCTCGCGAGCATGCCGGGCGAGCGCGGCGCCTCGCTGGGCGCGCCGGCGGCCGCGACGTGTCCGAGCAGTTTCTCCAGCGCCTCCGTCGCCACGCCGCCGGGCCGCAGCACCCGGGGCTCGGCGCCGGAGAGATCGAGCACGGTGGATTCGATCCCGACCGCGGAGCGGCCGCCGTCGAGCACCGCTGCGATGCGGCCGCCGAGCTCGGCCATCACGTCGCCGGCGCTGGTGGGGCTGAGCCGGCCCGAGCGGTTGGCGCTGGGCGCCGCCAACGGCCGGCCGGTGGCGCCGAGCAGCGCCAGCGCCAGCGGATGCGCGGGCATGCGGACGGCAACGGTATCGAGACCCGCGCTCGCCAGCAGCGAGACTGGAGAGCCCGGCGCGCGCGGCAGCACGAGGCTGAGCGGACCCGGCCAGAACCGCGCCGCCACCCGCTCCGCGCGATCGTCGAAAACCGCGAGCGCGCGTGCCGCCGCCAGATCGGGCACATGCACGATCAGCGGATTGAACCGCGGCCGGCCCTTCGCCTCGAAGATGCGCGCCACCGCGAGATCGTTGGTGGCATCGCCGCCGAGTCCGTAAACCGTCTCGGTGGGGAACGCCACCAGCTCGCCCGCGCGCAGCACTTTCGCTGCGTCCTCAATCCGGTCCGCACTCCAGATCTCGGTCATGGTACGAAGATTACTCTGCTGAACGCTGCCGGCTCACGCCTCTCCGCCCGCTTGCGGGGGGAGAGGTCGGTCGCGCAGCGACCGGGTGAGGTGGGTGTCGATGGCACGCCTCACCCTCCCAGCGCTACGCGCTGGGTCCCTCCCTCTCCCCGCTGCGCGCGGAGAGGGGCAGGAAGACGCCGAGAGTCCGACCAGCGGAAACACGCTCAGCGCCCGCGGGCGAAAAAACCCGCGTTGCGGAAGTCGGGCTTGCCGTAGCGCAAAGGCGCGCCGTCGGGCGTGGTGACGCTGCCGCCCGCGGCTTCCAGCACGGCCTGACCCGCGGCGGTGTCCCATTCCATGGTGGGGCTGAAACGCGGATAGAGGTCCGCTTCGCCGGCGGCGATCAGGCCGAATTTGAGGGCGCTCCCGGCGACCCGGGTGGTTGGCGCATCGAGCGTCGCGAGATAGGCGGAGAGCCTCTCATGGTTCTCGTGCGAGCGGCTGTGCACGACCACGGCGCCGCGCCGCGGCACCGGACGCGTTGAGATCAATCGAGGCGCCGCGTCGCCACGCTGGAGCGTCGCGGTTCCCGGGCCCGCCGCCGCGAAGGTCTCGCCGCGAGCCGGCGCATGGACGAGGCCGAGCACGGGACGATCGCCATCCAGGAGCGCGATGTTGACCGTGAACTCGCCGTTCCGCCGCAGGAATTCCTTGGTGCCGTCGAGCGGGTCCACCAGCCAGACGCAGGACGGGCAATCTCCCGGCACGCCCTCGCGCTCGCAGGTCTCCTCGGCGACAACGGGTATGCCCGGCGCCTCCGCGGCGAGGATCTCCACAATGATCGCCTCGGCGCGCTCGTCCGCGAGGGTCACCGGAGAGGCGTCGGCCTTCTGCCGCACCGCCGGCGCGTCGATGTGGTTGTAGACCTCGAGGATGGCGATGCCCGCGCGGTGTGCCGCGTGTCGCGCAGCCTCCAGAAGGTCGCGGAGGTCGGCGGGGCTCACTCGGCGCGCGCGGGCTGGCCGAGCCGGCGCTCGGCGGAGGGATCCAGCATGGTGACGGGGCAGGCGAGGAGGTTCATGCGATGCCGATGGGATGGCGGGCTCAAGTCTGCGGGCTAAGATAGGGGTTCCGTGCCACCCCCACCAACCCTCTTTTTGGAAGCCGTCATGTGTGGGCGATATCTGCTGAAAGCGCCGTCCGATGCCCTCAGGCGCGCCTTCGGCTTCGTCGAGCAACCGAACCTGATGCCGCGCTACAACATCGCGCCCACGCAAGACGTGGCCGTCATCCGCGAGCGGCGCGAGCCCAAGGGCGAGCGCACGCTGCAGCTGCTGCGCTGGGGGCTGATCCCCTCCTGGGCGGAGGACATGAAGGGCGGTGCCAAGCTCATCAACGCGCGTGCCGAGGGCATCTCCGAGCGCCCGTCGTTCCGCGAGGCCTTCCAGAAGCGCCGCTGCCTGGTGCCGGCGGACGGTTTCTACGAGTGGCGAACGGAGGGCAAGATCAAGCAGCCCTACCTGATCCAGCGCCGCGACCGCGCGCCCTTCGCCTTCGCCGGACTCTGGGAGCGCTGGGTCCCCAAGACGCAACCGCCCGAGCCCGCCTATATCGACAGCTTCACCATCGTGACCACGGAGGCGAACGCGCTGCTGAGACCGCTGCACGCCCGCATGCCCGTGATCCTGGCGCCCGAGGATTACGCGCACTGGTTCGACCGCGGTGCGAGCGAGGCCGAGCTCAAGGCGCTGCTCAAACCCGCGCCCGAGGATCTCCTCGCCTATGTCCCCGTGAGCCCGCGCGTCAATGCCGCGGCACCCGATGATGCCGGTCTCATCGAGCCCGCGGGGCTCGAGGTGGTGGCGGCGTAACGCGGGAAGCGCCGCCGCGCTGGTCTTTCAGCGGACCTCGACGTCTTCCCAGAAGCCAAAGCGATCGGCGACCTGTTTCATCTTGGGAAGCGGCGCCTCGTAGAGCCAGGCAGCGCGCGGGTGGCGGGCGCCGTCGACCACCACGTCGTAGAACTGGACGCCGTGCGGGCATTCCAGATCCGAGGCGGTCTTCGGCGATTTCTCCAGCCATTCCGTGTGCACGGCGGCGCGTGGGAAGTATTGGTAGCCGCCGACCTCGACGATGTCGTCGCTCTCGGCGACGACGCGATCGCGATCTTTCAAGATTGCCTTCATGCCTCGATCCTCCGTGACAAGAGAGCCGCACCGCCGCTCCCGAGCGCTACTCGGCCTTGCGGGCGTCCGCCACCAGCTTCTTGAACATAGGCAGATCGACCGCGCCGGGCGTCATCTCATTGCCGACGATGAAGGCGGGCGTTCCGCGGATGTTCAGCGTCTCCGCGAGATCGTAGTTGCGCTTGATGTGCGCGTCGACCTCCGGTCCGTTCATGTCGGTCTTGATGCGTCCAACGTCAAGTCCGGCGGCCTCCGCGGCTTTGAGGACCGAGTCCTGGCTGAGCTGGCCCTTGGCGCTCATCAGAGCGGCGTGCAGGCGCGCGTATTTTTGCGGACTCTGCTGGAGCGCCGCGAGCGAGATCCGGGTCGCGATCATGGATTCGGGCCCGAGGATCGGGAATTCCTTGTAGACCACGCGGATCCGGCCGTCCTCTTTGAGGAGCGCCTCGAGCTCGGGCTCGACCTGCTTGCAGTAGGGACAGCGGTAGTCGAAGAACTCCACGATGGTGACGTCGCCGGCGGGATTGCCGCCCTCCGGCGATTTCGTATCGTGCACGAGCTCGTCCTTGTGCTTGGCGATCTGGGCTCGCGTGTCCGCCGCCGCTTGCTCTTTCGCCCGGGCATCGCCGGCCTTGAGCGATTCGATCACGACCTCCGGATGGGCCATGATGTAGTCGTGAATGATCTGCTCGATCGCCTGACGATCCGGCGACACCGACATGTCCGTGGCGCCGGCGGGCGATGCCGCGGCGAGCAGCGCCAGGGCGCCGAGTGTCGAGATCCAGCGGTGTGGCATGAGGAATGACCGGCCTGATTGCGAGGGAGCGCCGATTTTGCACCGCCAGCGGCCGCCGGGCAATGCGGCAATCCGCGGCCCGCTCAGGGCTTCAGCTCGACCTCGACGAACACCATCTCGCCACTGCCTGCGTTGAAGACTTCGTGCTCCACGCCCGCGGGTCGCGCATAGCTGACGCCGCTCGAGAGGTCGGCAAAGATTTCTTTACCATTCGCCACCACGCGCAAGCGGCCGGAGGTCACGGGAACGATCACGTAATCGTGTTCATGGCGGTGAGCGCCGGTGCTGGCGCCCGGCGCCAACCGATAGCGGGTGACGCACGTGCGGGGCGTATCGATCTGGCGATCGATTTGCGCCTTAGGGGCCCCGCCGCTCATTCCTTGCGCGTGGCCTCCATCTGGATGTCCTCGGCGCGCAAATATCCCGGCGATCCCTTGGTGAGCAGTTTGATGGCGCGTTGAGACTGTCCCTTCGCCAGGGCCTTGTCGCCTTGGGCCATCGCCTCCTCCGCCAGAGCGAGCGCGCTGTTCCCCATGTCGCCGTTGCGCCCATAGGCGATCGCAAGGAAATGCCAGGTGTCGGCATTTCGCGCCTCGTACTGCGCCGCGCTCTTGAGGTTGGTGAGCGCATCGTTGTTGAGGGAGTTGTTCCCGGTCTCGATCTCGACCTGGGCCAGCTCGATATGCAGCAACGCCACGTCGGGCGCCAGCCGCACGGCCGCTTGATAGGGTGCCACCGCATCGGCGACGCGGCCGTTCTCGAACAGCATCTGTCCCTTGAGCTCGTGGAAGTAGGGGTTGTTCGGCTCCTGCTGGATCAGCCCGTCGATCAGCGCCAGCGCCTTCTTGAGCTCGGGGACGCGATAGTAGGCGACCGCGCGGCCGTAGCGCGCGGAGACCGACATGTCGGTCTCGGGGAATTGCGGCAAGGCTTGCGCAGGCGGGTAGAGGAACGCGATGAGCTTCGCCTTCATGCGCTTGTGCAGCTCGACCCAGGCGGAGGAATCCGTGATGTTGGAGTAGGGCGACTGCTCCACGTGCTGGCGCACGTACTCGATGCGCTGGCTGGTCAGCGGGTGGGTGCGCAGATAGGGCGCCTGGTGCAGACCCGTGAGCATCTCCTGCCCCTCGAGGATCTGGAAGAATTCGAGCAGCCCGCGCGCCGACTGGTGGGTCTTGTCGAGGAAGCGCAAGCCCGCCTGGTCGGCGTTCGCCTCTTGCGCCACCGAGAAGGAAAGGTACGACCGCAACCCCACCTCTTGGCCGCCCAGCATCGCGGCGCCGGCGGCGCCCGCGTTGTGCGCGGCGACGGCGGCGCCGGCACCCAGCACCATCGCAATGATCGCCTTGATGGTGGCGTCCTTCATCGCCTGTTCCGAGCGGATCAGGTGGCCGCCCGCGATGTGGCCGGTCTCGTGCGCGACGATGCCGATCAGCTGGTTCGGCGTCTCGCTGCGCATGATCGTGCCGGTGTTGATGAAAATGTTCTGACCGCCGGCGACGAAGGAATTCAGCGAGGGATCGTTGACGATATAGATGTGCACGGCCGTGGGCTCTAGGCCGGCGGCTTCGAGGATCGGCGTGTAGAAGCTCCGCAGCGTGCTCTCGATCTCGGCATCGCGGATGTAGCCGACATCGCCCGCCCAGGCGCGTCCGCTCGCCAGCAGCGCCGCCAACAGCAGGGCAAGGAAACGGCTTGATATGCGCAACACGGCTCTTCCGGTCGGCCTCGCGAAGAGAGCGATCACCATGGGCCCGCGGCGACCCAACCGTCAATGCGGTATCGCACTGCGGGCCTGTCGATCCGCGCGCCCATGCCCGTGCGGGATCAGGATTGCGTCAGGCGGTGCCACCAGCCGCGCTTGGGATTGGCCGGTCGTTCCGTGACGGTGACCGGTGGCGGCACGTTGGCGCCGCCGGCGGGCGCGGGCTCGGCCGGCTTCTCGGCGGCGGCGTGCTCGTGCTCGCGTGGCTCCGGCGCAGGCGGCGGCTGAGGCTCCGCCTCGGGACGGGGCGCGCTCGAGCCGGCATCTCCGCCGCGCGCGCCGCGGTCGGGCCAGCGCGGCGTCTCGGGCTCGCGGGTCCAGGCAGCCTCGGGCGCTCGCTCGGGCTCGCGGCTCCAAGAGGCCTCGGGCGCTCGCTCGGGCTCGCGCTCATACCCGGGCCCGGGCATCGGCTCCGGGCCCTCGGCCGCGGCCGGCTCGCGGAAGCCTTCGGAGCCGCCGCGCCGCCGCCGCCGACCGCCGCGGCGGCCGCGCCGCCGCCGCTTGCGCTGGCCGTCGCCATTCTCGTGCGGGGTTTCCTGCTCAGAGGGGCCGGTCTGGGCTTCGCCAGTGCCTTGATCGATGATCGGGTCCATCGCCTCGCCGGTCGCGAGCTCATCCGCCGCGACCTCGTGGACCTCGGCGAGGGCCCGGCCCTCGTGCGGCTCCGCAAAACTCTGGCTCTCGCGCGGCTCGCCCTCGCGGCGTCCTCCACGCCGCCGGCGACGGCGCCGGCGCCGACCCTGGGCCTCGTCGCCTTCGGCCCGGGGCTCGGGCTCGCGATGGCGCTCCGGGCGCGGCTCCGCCGAGGCCGTTTCCGCGGGAGCGGGCTCGGCCTCGGCCTCCTCGATCGTGGCCTCCTCGATCTCCTCCTCTTCCTCCTCGAGGTAATCGGAATCGGAGACGGTCAGCGGCGGCAAGGCCGCGATTTCCTCGGCGGTGAGCGCGCGCACGCGCTCCAGCCGCATGTTCGGCGGGATCAGCGTGTCGTCTCGCGTGATGGAAACCCGGAAATGATAGCGCTCCTCGGCGGCCGCCAGCATCGCGCGCTTCTGATTGAGGATATAGAGCGCGACGCTGGTCGGCACCGCGACCGAGATCTCGGCCGTGCGCCGTCGCATGCCTTCCTCCTCGATGGCGCGCAGCACGTGGAGCGCGGTCGATTCCGTCGAGCGGATGTGGCCGGTGCCGCCGCAATGCGGGCAGGGCTGGGTCGAGGCCTCGACGATCGATGGCCGCAGCCGCTGGCGCGACATCTCCAGCAAGCCGAACGGGCTGATGCGCCCCACCTGGATGCGCGCGCGATCGTGCTTCATCGCCTCCTTGAGGCGCCGCTCGACCGCGATCTGATTGCGGTGCTCCTCCATGTCGATGAAGTCGATCACGATCAGGCCCGCGAGGTCCCTGAGGCGCAGCTGGCGCGCGATCTCGTCCGCCGCCTCGCAGTTGGTCTTGAGCGCGGTCTCCTCGATGTTGCGCTCGCGGGTGGCGCGGCCGGAGTTGACGTCGATGGCGACCAGCGCCTCGGTCTGGTTGATCACGATGTAGCCGCCCGACTTGAGCTGCACCACCGGCGAGTGGATCGCGTCGATCTGGCTCTCGACCTGGTAACGCTGGAACAGCGGCACCGTCGGATCGCGGTAGAGATGCACGTGTTTGGCGTGGCTCGGCATCAGCATCCGCATGAACGACTTCGCCGTGCGATAGCCTTCCTCGCCCTCGACGATCACCTCGTCGATGTCGCGCGCGTAGAGATCGCGGATCGAGCGCTTGATCAGGTTGCCTTCCTCGTAGATCAAGGACGGCGCCGTCGATTTGAGCGTGTGCTCGCGGATCTCGTCCCAGAGGCGGAGCAGGTATTCGCAGTCGCGCTTGATTTCGGCCTTGGAGCGCTCGCTCCCGGCGGTGCGCACGATCACGCCCATGCCCTCGGGGATCTGCAAATCCTCGACCAGGCCCTTGAGGCGCTTGCGGTCGGCCATGTTGGTGATCTTGCGCGAGACGCCGCCGCCGCGGTCGGTATTCGGCATCAGCACGCAGTAGCGGCCGGCGAGCGAGAGATAGGTGGTGAGGGCGGCGCCCTTGTTGCCGCGCTCCTCCTTGGTCACCTGCACCAGCAGAATTTGCCGGCGCTTGATGACCTCTTGGATCTTGTAGGGGCGATAGCGCCGGGCGCGCTGCCGGCTCACGTCCTCGATCTCGTCGCCGCCGATGGTCTCGATCGGCTCGGCGGCCGGCGGAGACTCCGGCACCGGCGCCGGCTCGGCCGCCACGACCGCGTCCTCTCCGGGCAAGCCCGCGGATCCCGTGGCCCCGGCAAGTTCGTCGGTGGCTGCCGCCCCGGGTTCTACCCCATCCTCGGCGGGCGGCGGACCGGCGTCGATGCTCGGCGGCTCGTCGCGGAGAGTCGGCGCCTCGATGCGCGCCGCCGCGACCGGCGGGAAGGGCGGCTCATCCTGCGGCGAGACCGCGGGCTCCGGCGTGAGATCCGGGTCGGGCGCGGGCTCGAGCGCCATCGCCTCGCCCGGGGCGATCTCGTGGGTGTCGTCGAGATGGGCCTGGTGGCGAGGCTCGGAGGGCTCCTCCAGCGCCGGCTCGTCCTCCGCCCCCGACTCGAGGGGGCTGCCCGGCTCGGGCTCGGGCGTGCGCTCTTGCGGGCGGAAGCGGTCCGGCGGCCGGTCGCCGACGGGGATCCGGTAATAGTCCGGATGGATCTCGCTGAAGGCCAGGAAGCCGTGCCGGTTGCCGCCGTAGTCGACGAAGGCGGCTTGGAGCGAAGGCTCTACCCGCGTGATCTTCGCGAGGTAGATGTTGCCTTTGATCTGCTTCTTGGTGGACGTCTCGAAATCGAATTCCTCGAGACGGTTGCCGTTGTGCACGACCACCACCCGGGTCTCCTCGGGGTGGGTCGAGTCGATAAGCATGCGTTTTGCCATGAGGGCGTAACTCCGGAGCGCACCGGACACTCCGCGCGAAGGACGGAAGGCGGCGCTGTCTCAGTCTGGGCGAAGCCAGGGCAGTCTCCGGGCACTCCGTCGAGCGGCGCTATTGCTTGAGCGATGGCCATATCGGAACGAGCTGCTTCCTTGCGGCTTCGGGGTTCGTGACGACCGGTCGGTCGCGAGCGTCCCGGACGGGAAGCGGTGACGCCCCTCAAGGCGTCGGACTCGGAAATCCCGCCGCGACGCCGTCCGATGGCTCGAAAGCCCTCGCGGACGGACCGCGGTATTCGCACCTTCAAGATAATCGCCGGAAAGGCGGACCACAATCGGTTCTTGTGACCGACGATCCCCTGGATGTCCGGGAAATTAGCCCAATGGTTTCTATAGAGGTCCGGCATTATTGCCGCAATGCCGCCATATATGGGTTACATTACTGGGCACTCGCTACCCCGGGGCGGCATGGACCAGCGGCGGCGTAAGGCATGAAAATCCTCAAGTTTCTGTTTGGGTTGGTGCTGATCGGCGCCCTCGGGGTGGCCGGATTCGTCGCTCTCACCCTCTGGTATTTCAACCGGGACCTGCCCGACTACAGCCAGTTGGGCGATTACCAGCCCCCCGTGGTGACCCGAATCCAGGCGGGCGACGGCCGACTCCTCGCCGAATACGCCACGGAAAAGCGGGTATTCGTGCCGGTGAAGGCGATGCCGCCGCTGGTCATCAAGGCCTTCCTCGCCGCCGAGGACAAGAATTTCTACAACCACCCCGGAGTCGATTTCGAGGCCATGCTGCGCGCGGGGGTGACGGACGTGGTGCGCCACTTCGCGGGCCGGCGTCCGGTTGGCGCCTCCACCATCACGCAGCAGGTCGCCAAGAACTTCCTGGTCGGCAACGAGCTTTCCGTGCAGCGCAAGATCCGCGAGGCGCTGCTGGCGCTCAAGATGGAGAAGGTGCTCTCCAAGGATCGCATCCTCGAGCTCTACCTCAACGAGATCTATCTGGGCGGCGGCAATTACGGAGTCGCCGCCGCCGCGCTCAATTATTTCGACAAGTCGCTGGACGACCTCAGCCTGAGCGAGATGGCGTTCCTGGCGGCGCTGCCCAAGGCGCCCAACAACTACAACCCCGCGCGCTTCCAGGACGCCGCCAAGACCCGGCGAGACTGGGTACTCGACCGCATGGTGGAGGCGGGCTTCATCACTGCGGGCGAGGCGCAGAAGGCGGAGGAGCTGCCGATCGCCCTCCACCGGCGCGGCGAGACCGAGCTGGTGAAGGCGGATTATTTCGCCGAGGAGGTCCGGCGCGAGCTGCTGACCCGCTATGGCGACAAGGATCTCTATCAGGCCGGGCTCTCCGTGCGCACCAGCCTCGATCCCAAGCTTCAGGGCTTTGCCGACCGCTCGCTGCGCCAGGGGCTGATCGCCTACGACCGCCGCCACGGCTATCGCGGCGCGCTCGGCCACTTGGATATTCATGGCGAGTGGGGGCCGCGACTCCTGGCTCTCGCCTTGCCGGCGGGCGCGGACGAAGTCGGCTGGCGACTCGCGGTGGTGCTGAGCACCGACGCCGAGGGCGCCGCCATCGGGCTCGCCGACCACTCGACGGGCCGGATCCCCTTCGAGGAGCTGAAGTGGGCGAGGAAGCCGCTCGAGGAAGCCAAGGTCGGGCCGGTGCCGCGCAACGCCGGCGAGGTGCTGGTGCCCGGCGACATCGTCCTGGTCGAGTCGGTCAAAGCCGAGCCCCCCAAAGCCGAGCCGCCCTCCAAGGACAGCAAGCCCAAGGCGCAGCCGGTCGCGGCCGCGACCGCCGGCACCGCGCCGGCGGCGTCGAGCGAGCCGCTGTTCGGTCTGCGCCAGATCCCCGCGGTCTCCGGCGCCATCGTGGCGCTCGATCCCCATACCGGCCGCGTGCTCGCGATGACCGGTGGCTTCAGCTACGAGATGAGCCAGTTCAACCGCGCGATCCAGGCGAAGCGGCAGACCGGCTCGGCGATCAAGCCGTTCATCTATATGTCGGCCTTCGACCACGGCTATACGCCCTCGACGGTCGTGCTGGACGCGCCGATCACCGTCGATATGGGGCCGGACCAGCCGCCGTGGACGCCCAAGAACTATGACAACAAGGTGTTCGGCCCCACGACCATCCGGGTCGGGCTCGAGCAGTCGCACGATCTCATGACGGTCCGGCTGGGCGTGGCGATCGGGCTCGACGCCGTCGGCGGCACCGTCGAGAAATTCGGCATCATGGACCGGATGCCGCGGGAGCCCTCGATGCTGCTGGGCGCCGGCGAGACCACGGTGCTCAAGCTCACCACCGCCTATGCGATGATCGTGAACGGCGGCAAGCGGATCACGCCGAGCTTCATCGACCGGGTGCAGGACCGCAACGGCGCCACGATCTTTCGCGTCGATCCGCGTCCCTGCAAGGAGTGCGACAACATCGCCTGGGCGAGCCAGGACCCGCCGGAGCTGGCGGACACGCGCGAGCAGATCGAGGATCCCACCACCGCCTATCAGATCGTGCACATCCTCGAAGGCGTGATCGACCGGGGCACCGGCCGCACCATCGCCTCGGTCGGCAAGCCGCTCGCCGGCAAGACCGGTACCAGCAACGGCCCGAACGACACCTGGTTCGTGGGCTTCTCGCCCAACCTGGCGGTCGGCGTGTTCGTGGGCTTCGATCAGCCGGTGCCGCTGGGCTCGCGCGAGCAGGGTGCCACGGTGGCGGCGCCGGTGTTCCGCGACTTCATGA
>DATMMM010000067.1:0-7963 GCA_035569735.1 Allostellaceae bacterium
CGGATCTCGATCGCGGTGTGGCCGTTCTCCGCCTCGGCGCTTATGGCGATGTTGTGCGCGCCCGCTTCAGTGGCGTTCCGGAGCAGGTTCATCAGCACGCGGTGCAGCTGCTCGCGATCCGCCTCCACGGCGAGATCGGGCGGCACCCGGTCGAGCAGCAGCGGCCGCTCGCCGCCCTTGAGCTCCAGAAGGTCGGCGAGCTCCTCGATCATCGAGGCCAGCAGGAAACGCTGCAGCCGCAAGGGCGGCGCGCCCTCGCGGGTGAAGTTCAGCGTCCCGCTGCAGAGCGCCACCGCCCGGTCGATCGCGTCGAGCAGGCGGGGCACCGCGCGCTTTACCTCCGGCGCCTCGCTGCCGGCGAGGCTGTCGGAGACCAGGCGCGCGGTCGAGAGGATGTTGCGGAGATCGTGGTTGATCTTGGTGACGGCCGTCCCCAACGCCGCCAGCCGGGCGCTGTGGCGCAAGGCCTGACGCACGGTCTCCTGGAGCTGCGCCAGCTCGCGCTCGGCGACGCCGATCTCGTCGTCACGCGCGCTCGGCTCGATCACGCGGGAGGCGTCCTCGGGATCGTCGCGAAACGTCATCATGCTCTTGGTGATGCGGCGCATGGGCGCCACCAGCAGCCACTGCAGGCTCAGAAACACCAGAGCCGCCGTGATCAGCGAGATCATGATGGAGAGGCCGAGGATGCGGCCGCCGAATTCCCACATCTCCGTTCGCATGGGGCCTTCGCCCAGGAGCACCTCGACCACCACGTTCGATTCCTTGGGCGAGTTGTCGAGCACGCGCAGGATGACGTCGCCCGTGCGGCCGAGCGTCGCCAGCGCATCGCCGACCAGCTGGAAGAAGCCGGCATCGCGCAGGTCATAGGTGCGGTCGACCGAGGGCGGCATGTCGCTGGCGATCATCAGCGCGGACTGGTTCGGCAGATGCAGGACGATGCCGCTCGCGCCCACGTGATAGAGCAGCTGGTTCTGAAGGCTCGGACTCACGCTGTTGTCCGGCGTCGCATAGAGCGCCAGGGTCGCGAGCCGCGCCGCGGCGATCCGTGTCTCCAGGTAGTTGTAGCGGAACCGCGCGAGCGACGGCAGGAAGACCACCACCTCGCCCACCATCACGAAGAAGATCGTGAGCAGCAGGACGCGCGCGGAGAGGCTGCGCGTGAGGACGGAGACCGCGGGACCTCTATTGCTCATTGATCCGAGTCTAGCATGAGGGCGGCGGCGTGACAGGGCCTCAGCCGAGATGCTTGAGCAGGCCGACAAGCCGCCGCGTGCGCTCGCTGAAGAGCTTGGGCGCGAAGAAGCTGCCGGCGGCGCGCTTGTTCACCTCGCCCAGCGTCGGATAGGGCGCGATCATGGTGGCGAGCGCGCCGACCTTGAGGCCTCTGCCGATCGCGAGCGCCCAGGGCTGGATCAGCTCGCCGGCATGCGCGCCCAAAATCGAGGCGCCGAGAACGCGGCCGTTGCGCCGGGTCAGCACCTTGACGAGACCGTGGGTCGAACGCTCGGCCTGGGCACGGTCGTTCTCGTGGTACGGCCAGCGCAAGACCGTGAGGTCGCCGGGATGGCGCTCGCGCGCCTCCGGCTCGGCAAGGCCCACCTGCGCGAGCTCCGGCTCGGTGTAGGTGACCCATGGAAGCGCGCGATAGTCGACCTTGGCCGGCAACCGGAACAGCGCGTTGCGGATGACGACACCGGCATGATAGCCGGCGACATGCGTGAATTGCGGGCCGCCGGCGGCGTCGCCCACCGCATAGACCCGGCGGTTGCTGGTACGGAGCCGCCGGTCGACGACCAGCCCGCCGCGCTCATCGAGCGCGATCCCCGCCTTCTCGAGCTCGAGCCCTTTCAGATTGGCGCGCCGTCCGGCGGCGACCAGGAGATGCGAGGCCCGAAGCCGCTCCTCGCGGCCATCGGCGGCGATTGTCAGGGCGATGTCGGCGCCCTCGGCATCGATGCGGTGGATCTGCACGCCCGTGCGAAGCCTCACGCCCTCGGCGCCGAGCCGGTCGGCGAGCAGCGTCACCAGCTCCGGATCGTCCTTGGGCATGATGCGTGGCAGCGCCTCGAGCACGGTGACCTCAGCGCCCAGCAGCCGGTGCGCCTGCGCCATCTCGATGCCGATCGGCCCGCCGCCGATGATGGCGAGATGCCGGGGCAGCACGCGATTCCCGAACAGCGTCTCGTTGGTGAGGAACGCTACGGCCTCGAGGCCGGAGATCGGCGGCGTCGCGGGCGAGGAGCCCGTGGCGATCACGATCCGCCGCGCGCGCACCCGCACCTCGCCGGATTCGACGGTGTCGGGACCGGCGAAGCGGGCGAAGTCGCGGATCACCCGCACGCCCAGGCCCTCGAACCGCGCCTGCGAATCGTTCGGCTCGATCGCGGAGATGACGCCGTGGACGTGCGCCATCACAGCCGCGAAATCGACGCTGGGCGGCGGCCCTCCGAGGCCGAAGGCCGCGTTCTCGCGCGCCGACTGCACGCGCTTCGCCGCCGCCAGCAGCGCCTTGGACGGCACGCAGCCGAAGTTGAGGCAGTCGCCCCCCATCAACCGGTGCTCGAACAGCACCGTCTTGGCGCCGAGCTGCGAGGCGCCCGCCGCCACCGTCAATCCGGCGGAGCCCGCGCCGATCACGCAGACGTCGGCCTCGAGCGCCTCGGTCACGATTTGCGCTTCCAGCGCTTGTAGACCACCGGGACGAGCGCCAAGAGGCCAAGCCCGATCAGCGGCAGCAGGATGTGCGGCTGGAAAGCGAGGTGCAGGTCGGGTTTCTCACCGCGATCCAGGAACTCGCCGAGTCCGCTGCCAACGCTCGTATAGACGATCGCTCCGGGCAAAATGCCGACAAAGGTGCAGACGACATAGGCGCCGAGCGACATACCGAACAGGGCCGGCACCAGGTTCACGAGCCAGAACGGAAACAGCGGCACCAAGCGGAGCACGAGAAGGTAGCTGATCGCGTCCTGGCGAAATCCCTCCTCGATCTTTTTGAGGAAGGGTCCTGCGCGGCGCTGCAGCACCTCGCCGAAGGCGGATCGCGCCACCAAGAACACCAGCGTCGCCCCGATGGTAGCGCCTAGCACATTGTAGAGCGTGCCGAACACCGTGCCGAACAGAAACCCGCCTGTAAGCGTCATGGCGGTAGCGCCCGGGATCGAGAGCGCCGCCGCGGTGGCGTAGAGCGCAATGAACGCCAGCGGCGCCCAGAAGCCGAGCCTTTCCACCTGCAAGAGAACCCATTCGCGATGTGCGGCAAGTGCGTGGAAGCTGACATAGCGATGCGCGCCCGAGAGGTAGGCCGCGAGCGCCGCCACGACCAGGAGGGCGAGCGGCAACCAGCGCTTGATACGAGCGCCCTCGGAAGCGTGGGTCCCTGCCTGGTCCATCGCCGGTAAACCGCTCTCCCGCATGAGGTAAACTCGCGTGCAACGCGCGATCCTAGGCGCGCTCCAGGGACGAGCCGGATCACCTTGCCGTGACGGCCGGTTAAGGGCCGCGTGGCGTTGACTTCGCCCCCCTCCTCCCGTATACAGCGGCCTCGTTTTCCTGAGAAGCCGCAGCCGGAGCCCGGGCCCCCGTGAAGCGCACCTATCAACCGAGCAAGCTCATCCGCAAGCGTCGTCATGGCTTTCGCTCCCGCATGGCGACGGTGGGCGGGCGCAAGGTGGTCGCGAGCCGGAGGGCGAAGGGCCGCAAGCGCCTCTCCGCCTGAGCGGGGACGCGCCCCGCGCGCGATGGCGGCGCTGGAGCGCCTCAAGCGCCGGGCGGATTTCCTGCGGGTCGCGGACGGGCGCCGCAAGTGGGTGACGCCGGGACTGATCCTGCAGACCCTGGCCCGCGCTCCCGCCGACGACGCTCCCGATGCCATCCGCGTCGGATTCACCGCGACCCGGAAGATCGGCAACGCCGTCACCCGCAATCGTGCCCGACGGCGGCTGCGCGCGGCGGCGGCGAGCGTGATGGCCCGCCATGCCGCGCCGGGCTTCGATTATGTCCTGGTCGCGCGGGCCGAGACGCCCAAGCGGCCCTACGCGGCGCTGATCGACGATCTTGAGACCGCGCTCCGTCGATCAGGAACTTGGCACGACGGGCCTGGCTGAGTGAGGAGAGACTACTGTGCTGACGCTTCTGCTGCGCGGTCTGATCCGGATCTATCAGCTCTTCATATCCCCGATGCTGGGACCCTCGTGCCGGTACCTGCCGAGCTGCTCGGATTACGCCGCCGAGGCGATCGAGCGTCATGGGCCCGTCGCGGGCACCTGGCTTGCGCTCAGGCGTCTCGCGCGCTGCCACCCCTGGGGCGGCAGCGGCTATGACCCGGTCCCGGAGCAGCGGCGGCTTGCGCATTCCATCGGCTGCCGACACGGCCACTGACGGACGGCGAGGCAAGACCCGAAAGAGTCCTCATGGAAGACCAACAAAAAAACCTGTTCATCGCGATCGCACTCACCGTGCTGATCATGATCGGCTATCAGCTGTTCGTGCTGCCGCTGTTCGAGAAGCCGAAGCCGCCAGCGCCGATACAGACTCAGACACAGACCACGCCCAGCACCGCACCGCCGCCCGCCACGTCCCCGACCGCCACGCCCGGCTCGGGCCCCGGCGTGCCCGGCGCCGCTCCGGGAACCCCCGCCGCCCTGCCAAAGTCGCGCGCCGAGGTGCTGGCCCAAACTCCACGCATCCGCATCGACACGCCCAAGCTCCACGGCTCGATCAATCTGGTGGGCGGCCGGCTCGACGATCTCGAGCTCGCCGCCTATCACGAGACCCCCGATCCCAAGAGCCCCGAGATCGTGCTGCTGTCGCCCTTGGGGGCGGAGGACCCCTATTTCATCGACGTCGGCTGGTCGGCGAGCGACAAGTCGATGCCGGTGCCGGGCGATGAGACCCGCTGGACCCCGGCGAACGAGGGCGCGCTCACACCGACCCACCCCGTCGAGCTCACCTGGGACAATGGCAGAGGCCTCAGCTTCACGCGCCGGATCGCGGTCGACGATAATTATCTGTTTACGGTGACGCAGAGCGTCGCCAATCACGGCGATGCCGCCGTCAGCCTCTATCCCAATGGCTTCATCTGGCGCGAGGGTCAGCCGCCGGTCTCGACCAGCTACCTCCTGCATGAAGGCCCGATCGGGGTCATCGACGGCACGCTCAAGGAGATTAAATACACGGCGCTCAAGGGCGAGAAGCCGGTCGAGCAGAGCGCCGTCGGCGGCTGGCTCGGCTTCACCGACAAATACTGGCTCACGGCCCTGATCCCGGATCAAGCAAGCGAGGTGAAGGCCGCGTTCCGATTCACCGGCACGACGGGCACGCCGCCGATCGAGCGCTACCAGGCCGACTATCTCGGAACCGCCTTGACGGTGCCGCAGGGCGGCGTCGCAGGGACGTCCGACCGCATCTTCGCGGGCGCCAAGGAAGTGAAGCTGCTCGACCAATACCAGTCGGCGCTGGGCATTCCGCGCTTCGACCGGGCCATCGATTTCGGCTGGTTCTATTGGATCACCAAACCGATTTTCCTGTTCCTCGATTTCTTGAACAGCAAGATCGGCAACTTCGGCCTGGCGATCATGGTGCTGACGCTCACCGTCAAGCTCATCTTCTTCCCGCTCGCCAACCGTTCCTACCGGGCGATGAGCAAGATGAAGCTGCTGCAGCCGGAGATCCAGAAGCTGCGCGACAAATACGGCGAGGACAAAGCGAAGCTCAATCAGGAGGTGATGGCGCTCTATAAACGCGTCGGCGCCAATCCGATGGCGGGCTGCTTGCCGATCTTCGTGCAGATCCCGGTGTTCTTCTCGCTCTACAAGGTGCTCTACGTCACCATCGAGATGCGCCAGGCGCCGTTCTACGGCTGGATCCACGATCTCTCGGTTCCTGATCCCACGACCTGGCTCAATCTTTTCGGCCTGATTCCCTGGGATCCGACGCCCTACTTCACGATGCCCGTCTTCGGCAGCTTCCTGCACCTGGTTTCGATCGGCGCCTGGCCGCTCGTCATGGGCGTCACCATGTTTCTGCAGCAGAAGCTCAATCCGGCGCCGGCCGATCCCGTGCAGGCCAAGATGATGATGGCGCTGCCGGTCGTGTTCACCTTCATGCTCGGGCAGTTCCCGGCGGGGCTGGTGATCTACTGGTCCTGGAACAACCTGCTCACGATCGCCCAGCAATGGGTGATCATGCACCGGGCGGGAGCGGCTTAGCGGGAGGGGGTCGATGACGGCGGATGCGGCGAGCACGGTCTATCCACCGGAGCACGCGCGCGACGCGCAAGCGGCCGAGGCGGGCCGATTGCTATTTGCCGGTGCCTGCGACTTCGTGGC
Source organism: Allostellaceae bacterium (assembly GCA_035569735.1). GTDB lineage: Bacteria > Pseudomonadota > Alphaproteobacteria > ATCC43930 > CGMCC-115725 > DASZHJ01. The sequence continues at coordinate 6,330 of DATMMM010000067.1, forward strand.
GGGCGCCATGACCGCCGACGCGATCCCGCCGGACACGCTGCCCGAAGTGGCCTTCGCCGGGCGCTCCAACGTCGGCAAGTCGAGCCTCGTCAACGCGCTCACCGGGCGGACCACGCTGGCGCGCGTCTCCAACACGCCCGGGCGGACGCGCCAGCTCAATTTCTTCTCGCTCGGCCAAAAGCTGATGCTGGTGGACCTGCCCGGCTATGGCTACGCCGAGGCGCCGAAGCATGACATCGCCCGCTGGACCGAGCTCATGCGGCTTTACCTCAAGGGTCGCGCGAGCCTGCGCCGAACGCTGGTGCTGATCGATGCGCGCCACGGGCTGAAGCCGATCGACGATCCGCTGATGGGTATGCTCGACGATTCCGCCGTGTCGTTCCAGCTGGTGCTGACCAAGGCGGACAAGCTCTCGCCGAAGGCGCTTGCCCAACGCCTGGAGGCCACGGCGGCGGCGCTCAAGAGCCATGTCGCCGCGCATCCCGCGATCCACGCGACCTCCGCGCAAGCCGGCACCGGCATCGCCGAGCTCCGCGCGGAGCTGGCCACGCTCGCGTGACGACTGGCGAGCGCGGCCCGCCCTTGCTAATCTCGCGCGCGCCGAAAACCACCGGGCATCGCTCATGACGGTCGATCCGAACACCCGCGCCGCCGTGCTCTCGGAAGCCCTGCCGTTTTTCCGGCGCTACTCCGGCAAGACCGTGGTGGTGAAGTACGGCGGCCACGCCATGGGCGACGAGGTGGTGGCCGAGCGCTTCGCGGCCGACGTGGTGCTGCTGAAGCAGGTCGGAATCAACCCCATCGTCGTGCACGGCGGCGGGCCGCAGATCGGCCAGATGCTGAAGCGGCTCAGGATCAAGAGCGACTTCATCGACGGGCTCCGCGTCACCGACCGCGCCACCGTCGAGATCGTCGAGATGGTGCTCTCGGGCTCGATCAACAAGCAGATCGTCTCCGCGATCAACGCGCGCGGCGGCTATGCGATCGGACTTTCCGGCAAGGACGCGAACCTGATCCGCGCGCGCAAGCTCACGCGCACCAAGGTCGATCCCGATTCGAACATCGAGCGCATTCTCGATCTCGGCTTCGTGGGCGAGCCCGAGGCGATCAACGCGACGGTGCTGGAGACGCTCAGGAACTCCGCGATCATCCCGGTGATCGCGCCGATCGGCGTGGGCGATGACGGCCAGACCTACAACATCAACGCCGACACCGTGGCTGGCGCGGTCGCGGGCGCGGTCAAGGCCGCGCGGTTCCTGCTGCTCACCGACGTGGCGGGCGTGCTCGACAAGTCGAAGGCGCTGATCGCCGAGCTCACCGCCGCCGAGGCGCGCCGGCTCATCGAGGACGGCACGATCGGGGGCGGCATGATCCCGAAGGTCGAGACCTGCCTCGGGGCGATCGAGCAGGGCGTCGAAGCCGCGGTCATCGTCGATGGCCGCGTGCCGCACGCGATCCTCCTCGAGCTCTTCGCCGAGGGCGGCGCGGGGACCCTGATCAAGCGCGGCGCGGGCGCCTCATGACGGGACCCACGCTCCTCGGCCTCGATCACGTGGTGCTGCGGGTCGCCGACCTCGACCGCGCCCGCGATTTCTATTGCGACGTGCTCGGCTGCCGCGTCGAGGTGTTCCAGA
>DATMMM010000068.1:0-3911 GCA_035569735.1 Allostellaceae bacterium
CGAGGGTGCGCGACCGTTGGCGCCACCGCCATTGCCGTTGTTGTCTCTGGGCATGCCGATCTCCAGCTGACCGATGTTCCAGTAACGTGTAGCGCGCTCTTGCCCTTTGGCAAACCCCCGCCGGCCGAGTCTCCAGCCGCACTTCATCAAGCGAAGTGTTGACTATCAACTGACCTGTTGTTAATAGACGTTCCCATGCCAAGCCTGCGAGCGCTGCCGTCGCCCGACGAGACCGAAGACCCGGAGATCGCGCTGCTCGACCGAGTGTTCTTCGCGCTCTCGGATCCCGTCCGCCGGCAAATCCTGGAGCGCCTGGACGGCCACGCCCTGCTCGTCTCGGAGCTCGCGGCCCCCTTCGCGATCTCGCTGCAGGCGGTATCGCGGCACATCCAGGTGCTGGTGCGCGCGGGGTTGGTCCGGCAGGAGCGCACGGGCCGCATCAGCCGATGCAGCCTCGATGCGGGTCCGGCCTATGCCGCCGCGGTGTGGCTCAATCGCTATGCCAAGTACTGGCAGCAGCAGTTCGATCTGCTGGCCGCGACCCTCACCGATCTCGAGGAGCGCCGCCCCGATAAAGCGCGGCTGGCGAAGCCGCGAGCCCGGCGCAAGCCCACCTCGCACCGGCGGCACTGAGCGAAAACATTCCCGGTCAAAGGAGGTCAACCATGGAGAGCCACCGCGTCGTCTCGCGGGACGAATGGATCGAAGCCCGAAAGCAGCTTCTGGCCAAAGAGAAGGATTTCACGCGCGTGCGCGACCAATTGAGCCAGCAGCGCCGGGACCTGCCCTGGGAGCGCGTGGAGAAGCCCTACGTCTTCGACGGCCCGACCGGCAGAGAGACCCTGTCAGACCTGTTCGAGGGCCGGCATCAGCTGATCGTCTACCATTTCATGTTCGGTACCGACTGGGAGGCCGGCTGCAAGAGCTGCTCCTTCTGGGCCGACAATTTCAACGGCATCGTCGTCCATCTGAAGCACCGCGACGTCACGTTGCTCGCGGTCTCGCGCGCGCCGCTCACCAAGCTCGAGGCCTACCGGAAGCGGATGGGCTGGAGCTTCAAGTGGGTGTCGTCCGCCGGCAACGATTTCAATCGCGACTATCACGTCTCGCACACACCGGAGGAGCTCGAGAAAAAGGACGTCTACTACAACTACACGCGGCAGAAGCCTTACGGAGCGGAAGCGCCGGGCATCAGCGTGTTCTATCGAGACCCCGCGGGCGCGGTGTTCCACACGTATTCCTGCTACGCGCGCGGCCTCGACATGCTGAACGGCGCCTATCATCTCCTCGACCTGGTTCCCAAAGGGCGGGACGAGGCCAACCTGCCCTCCCATTCGGATTGGCTGCACCGCCACGACGAGTATCGAGACTAGGCCGCCAGCGAGGAGCGAAGCCATGGACTACGGGGACACCTCGAAGAAGCTTGCGGACTACCGGCGCCAGATCGCGGAGGTCCGCGCGAGGATGCGGGAGGCGCAAGCCGCGGCCGAGCCGCAGGAGGTCGAGGACTACCTCTTTCAGAGGCCCGAGGGGACCGTGCGTCTCTCCGAGCTTTTCGGAGAGAAGGACGACCTCATCGTGATCCACAACATGGGCGCCTCCTGCGCCTATTGCACGCTCTGGGCCGACGGGTACAACGGCATCTATCCCCACCTTGCCGACCGCGCGGCCTTCATGGTCTCGAGCCCGGATCCGCCCGCAGCGCAGAAGAAATTCGCGGACAGCCGCGGCTGGCGCTTTCCCATGGTGAGCCACCAGGGCACGAATTTCGCGGCGGATATGGGATATCGCTCGGACGAGGGACGCTGGATGCCCGGCATCTCCGTGTTCCGGCGCGAGGGCAAGCGCATCCTGCTCGTTGCCGACACGCCGCTGCATCCCGGCGACGATTACTGCGCGCTCTGGCACATGTTCGACATGCTGCAAGGCGGCCCGGGCGACTGGTCGCCCAGGTTCAAGTATTAGGCGCCGCCGCGGGCACGCCGATCACGGCGAGCGTGTCGCCGGTCTGCACCAGGCCGGGAAAATGCCGGCCGGCCAGCACGCCGTCGCGCGCCGCGCGATAGTCGGCGACGGCTCCGCCGGTGCGCTCGACGTCCTGCACGCGCGCCACGACATCGCCGCGCCGCACCGCTGTGCCGAGATCGATCGCGAACTCGACGAGGCCGCTGCTGAGCGAGGCAACGTAGCAGTCCCCATCGGGCATATCGAGGAAGGTCGAGGGCGCGCGCTCGGGCTTGCCCTCGAGCACGCCCGCGTGGATCAGCAGGTTGCGCACGCCGCGCTTGGCGATGGCGACGGTCTCGGCCCGCGCGGTGCCGCCGCCGCCGAGCTCGGTGGTGACGAAGGTCTTGCCCATCTCCTCCGCGGCGGTGTCGTAGGTTCCGACCGCATCGAGCTCGCGCAGCATCATCGAGAAGGGTGCGTTGAACGCCAACATCGCCTTGACGCAGCGCGCCTCTTGCGCGGGGTCCGGCAACCGGTGCGCCGCCGCGAAGGGCAGGAACTCGAGCGTCCGCCCGCCGGAGTGGATGTCGAGCACGGCATCGGCGAACGGCAGCAGATGGCGCTGAATGTAATCCGCGATCTTCTGGGTCACGCTGCCGTCGGGCCGGCCGGGAAACAGCCTGTTGAGGTTCCCCTTGTCGATGGGCGAGGTGCGGGTGCCCGCGCGAAAAGCCGGATAGTTCATCGCGGGCAGGATGATCACGCGCCCACTCACGGCATCGGCGCCGAGGCTGCGCGCGAGATCGAAAAGCGCGACCGGCCCCTCGTACTCGTCGCCGTGGTTGGCGCCGGTCAGCAGCACAGTCGGACCCCTGCCGCGCTTCACCACCGCGATCGGCATCATTATGGCACCCCACGCCGAATCGTCTCGGCTGTAAGGCAGCTTCAAATGGCCGTGCTGCACACCGTCGCGCTCGAAATCCACCGAGGCCGCGATCGGCGAGGGCCGCAGGTCTGAAGCTGTCATGGGATTGGACTCTTCTCGCGGTGGAACATGTCCCACAACTTAAGCCGCGGCTCGGATTTGAGCCAGACCCGGTCGGCGCGCTATCTGCTGACCCGAACGCCCTCGCATGTCATCATCGGCTCACGACCATGCGCTCGGACCTCACCACCGCCGACATTCTCGGAGCACGCCGCACCATCGCGAGCCTAGCGTTACGGACACCGCTCGTCCGCGCCGATGCGCTCTCGGAGCGGCTCGAATGCGAGGTGCTGCTCAAGCTGGAGACGCTGCAGCCGACCGGCGCCTTCAAGATCCGGGGCGCCGCCAACGCGCTGCTCACGCTTTCGGCGAAGCAGCGCCGGCGCGGCGTGGTCTGCGCCTCCACCGGCAATCACGGCCGCGCCGTCGCGTGGGTCGCGCGGAGGCTCGGCATTCCCGCGACCGTCTGCCTCTCCGCCCTCGTGCCGCAGGAGCGGGCGAAGGCCATCGAGGCGCTCGGCGCGAGTGTGCGCCGCGTCGGCCGCAACCAGGACGAGGCCATGGAGGACGTGGCCCGCGCGGTCGCGAATGAAGGCATGACGGAGGTGGCGCCGTTCGACGATCCCGAGGTGATCGCGGGCCAAGGCACCATCGCGCTCGAGCTGCTGGAGGAGCGGCCGGATCTCGAGGCGATCCTGGTGCCGCTATCAGGCGGCGGGCTCGCGGGCGGCATCGCGCTTGCCGCCAAGACCTTGAAGCCCACCATCGGAGTGATCGGCGTCTCGATGGAGCGGGGTGCCGCCATGCACGAGAGCATCGCGGCCGGCAGGCCGGTCGCGGTCGAGGAGGTGCCGAGCCTCGCGGATTCCCTGGGCGGCGGCATCGGCCTCGAGAACCGCTGGAGTTTCGACCTCTGCCGGGGGCTGCTCGACGAGACCGTGCTGGTGAGCGAGAGCGAGATCTATCGCGGCATTAGCCA
>DATMMM010000069.1:0-4080 GCA_035569735.1 Allostellaceae bacterium
CGGTAGACCGCGGCCTGGCCCTCTTTTGATTGGTCGACGAAGACGCGGTTCCAGCTCGGATACGAGGCGAAGGCGAAGGGATTGCGCATGTTGATCTCGCGCGTCAGCGGGAGCGGCGAGGTCTGCGGCCGGGCGCCGCGCTCCAGCAGCGGCGCCGCCTTGGCGAGCGTGTTGCGAACCGCGTCCGGCAGATCGTCGCGGTCGAAGAGCGCCAGGAAGGTGACGGGGCGCGTGCTTTCCGTCAGCAGGAAATCCAGCAGCTCATATTGCTCGTCGTCGAGCACCGAGGTCTGCCGGGTGAGCGCGATCTCGATGGCGCCCTTGCGCCGCTCGCGCAGCACCTGCGAATAGGCTTTGAGCTCGTCGCGGCCGGCATTGCGGCAGGCGAGTGGCCGGCCCTCGAAGCCCACATGCTGATTGAGGATCGTGCTGGAGAAGCCGAAGGCGCCGGCATCGACGGCTTGCGCGAGCAAGGCCGCGATGCGGCGGGTCTCCTCGGCGGTTGCCTGCCGCTCCATCGAGGCCTCGCCCAGGACGAAATGCCGGAACGGCGTCAGCGGCGCCAGGAACCCCAGGTTGAGCGCGGGCTTGCGGCGCTCCGCGGCATCGAGGAACTCGGGGAAACTCTCCCAGTCCCAGGTGATGCCGCGATCGAGCACGTCGAAGGGAATGCCCTCGACGTTCACGAGGTCGCGCATGGCGATCTCGCGCGCCTTGGGCGTGCAGGGCGCGATGCCGACGCCGCAGTTCCCCATCACCACGCTGGTGACGCCATGCCACGAGGACGGCGTCACCGCGCCATCCCAGCAGATCTGCGCGTCGTAATGCGTGTGCGGATCGATGAAGCCGGGCGCCACCACGCAATCGGCGGCATCGATCACCTCGCGCGCGGCGGCGCCGGCGAGCTTGCCGATCTCGGCGATCTTTCCATCGGCAATCGCGACATCGGCGTGGCGGCCCGGCGCACCCGTGCCATCGACCACGAGACCGTTCTTGATCAGGAGATCCAGCGGCATGATCGGCTCCTCGATAAAACTCGCGGTGCTCAGCCCTGCGCGCCCGCGAGGTTGCGCCAGAGCCGCGTCGCCTCGTCGAGCGCGGCGCGGGTAAGCGGCCCTTTGTTGGCGCAGGCGATCGCGGTCTCGAGTTGGTCGAGGGTCGAGGTGCCCACCAGCACCGTCGTCATGGCCTCGCTCGCGAAGGCGAAGCGCAGCGCCACCTCGATCAGGCTGCGCGCGTAGCCCGCCGCCACCAGCGCCTGGAACGCGTGCGCTCGAGCCGCGTCCGTGCGGTAGTCCGGCCCCGAGGCGATCGGCTCGACGGAGGGGACGCCGATGGGGTGGCGCGTCGCAAGCCCGCTCAGCGCCCCACCCGCGAGCACGCGGATACCGATGGTGCCCATCCCCGCCGCCTGGGCGCGGATTGCGAGCCGCTCGAAATCCTGCGCGGGGAAATTGGCGGGCAGTGCCGCCGTGGCGCTGGGATTGAGCAGGTTGTGGCAGATCTGGGCGGTATCGAAGACGCCTGCGTCCACGACCTGGTGCAGCGCTTGGCTATCGCCGAGCGCAGTGATGCCGAAGAAGCGGATCTTGCCTTGCCGGCGCAAATCCTCCAGCGCCGGCACCACCTGCTGCAGCACCATCGAGGCTTCGACCGGGCGGTCGGAGCCGCCCGACGCGATCCGGTTGTGCAGCTGCAGGAGATCGACGTGGTCGCGGCCGAGCCGGCTCAGACTCTGCTCGAGCGACCGCGCGATCCCATCCGCGAGGTTCTTCCTGTGCTCCGGCAGGAGCGTGAATTTGGTGCTGAGGAAGATCTCCGGGTTCAGGCTCTTGAGGACCCGGCCGAGGTTCTCCTCGGAGGCGCCGTTGCCGTAGGAAGGCGCGGTGTCGAAGTAGTTGATGCCGCTTTCGAGCGCGCGCGCGACCGCGCGCTCCTGGTCGGCGGGAGCGCCGCGCACCATGAGCCCGCCGACCGCGCCGCAGCCGAACCCGAGCACGGAGATCGCCACGCCCGTACGGCCCAAGACCCGCTGTTCCATCCGTCTTGCTCCCTTGCGCTAGGCTGCGCCGCACCCCGCTCGGTTCCAGGCTAGCACAGGACGCGCGACCAGAGCCGGTGTGGTCTTGGAGGCATGACCTCAGGCCTTTTCGAAGTCGATCCGCTCGGAGACCGGCAAGCCCTGGAGATGGCGGCGGAGGCAGTCGAGGCCGAGCTCGACCGCGCCCAGGCGCACCCAGTCGCGCCCGCCGATGATCCGGGCACGGCGGGAAACGGTCTCGCCCTCCGTCGCGATCGCGATGCAGATCGTGCCGCCGAAGTCGATCCGGTCGGCGCCCTCGTCGAGATCGACCAGCACCGCCAGCGCGTGGCTCGCGCCGGTGCTTGACCGGAGAGCGCGCGCCGCAGCCTCGGCGGTCTCCTTAGTGATCTCGCCGATCGGAGGCTCGAGGCCGACCGCCCTGCCGAGCTCGGCCAGATCTCGCGCCACCGCCGCCCGGCGAAACACCGCCTCCGCGCCCGGGAGCGGTGCCAATCGCGCGGCGATCTGGCCGCCCGTGAAGCCCTCGACGATGGCGAGCGTGCCCCGGCGCGCCGTCAGGTCCGCGAGCACCACGCCTTCGAGCGCCTGGTCGTCTTCCGCCACGATGAAGTTGCCGAGGCGCTTGCGCACCTCCGCCTCCACCGGTGCCAGCTTGCGCTGGACGTCCGCCATGTCGGTGCCGCGCACCGTGAGCTTGGTCTCGAGTTGCGGGTAGTGCGCGCGGAACCCCAGTTTGATGCTGCGGTCGGGCACCAGCTCCTCCAAGCCTGCGAGCAAGGCGTCGACGTGGGATTCGCCGAGGCCGTAGGAATGGAAGCGCTTCAGGTAGATGGTCGACTGCAACCCGCTGCGCGCGAGGAGCCGCGGGAGCACCTGCTCCTCCAGCATGCGCCGGAGCTCGCGCGGCACGCCCGGCGTGAAGAAGAACCGGGCCTTGCCGATGTCCAGCGCGAAGCCGCAGGCGGTGCCGATGGGATTGTCGAGGATCTCGGCCGTCGCCGGCAGCATCGCCTGCTTGCGGTTGTTGGGCGGCATCACGCGGCTGCGCCGGGTGAAGTAGGACTCCATGCGCGCGAGCCATTCCTCGTTGAGGACGAGATCGACGCCGGCGGCGCGCGCCGCCACCTCCTGCGAGAGATCGTCCACCGTGGGCCCGAGCCCGCCGTTGACGATCACCGCGTCCGACCGCTCGGAGGCCAGCCGAAACGCTGCCAGCAGGCTCTCGCGGTCGTCGCCGACCGTGGTGCCCCAATGGACCGAGAGCCCGGAGTCCTCCAGGCGCTGGCTGATATAGCTGAAGTTGGTGTTGACGATCTTGCCGGTGAGGACTTCGTCGCCGGTGCAGACGATCTCGATCTTCATCGAGCCGGCATTCATGCTACCTGCTGCGCTTGCTCCACCGTCGGCGCGTCGCCCGCGACCGTGGTGCGGTGCATGTCGCGCACCTGGCTCTCGTCGAAGCGGCGCACACGGTGCATGGTCTGTCGGTTGTCCCAGATCACGAGATCGTGGGGGCGCCACTTGTGGACGTAGACGAACTGCGGCTGGGTCGCATGCTCGACGAGATCGCGGATGAAGACGCGTGCCTCCGGTACCGGCCAGCCGATGATGCCGCCGATGTGGGACGACAAGTAGAGCGATCTTCGGCCGGTGACGGGGTGCCTGCGCACCAAGCGCTGCCGCACCGGCTTGAACATCGCCCGCTCCTCCTCGTTGAGCTCCATGAAGCCGAGCGCGCCCCGCGAATACATGAGCGAGTGCTCACAGACGAGATCCTCGATCTCGGCCTTGGTCTCGGCATCGAGCGCATCGTAGGCCGCACGCATGTCCGCGAACTCGGTGTTGCCTCCGCGCTCCACGATCACGCGCGCCGAGAGCAGCGAGTATTTCGCGGGGACGGCGCGGAACGAGCTGTCTGAATGCCACAGCTGGTTGCCGAGGTTGAACAGCCGCCGCCGGTCGTCACGCGACAGCGGCCGTTGGTCCTGCCCCAAATTCGACACGTCATTCATCAAATCGCTGAGACGCTTCTGCTG
>DATMMM010000070.1:0-4274 GCA_035569735.1 Allostellaceae bacterium
ACCCCCGAAATGAAGGCGACGACGCCGCCGACCTCCAGCTGGCCCTGCAACACGTACCAGCCGCCGAGCAGCAGCGCCGCGATGCGCTGCAGGTGGTTGCAGAAGTTCATCAGGAAATTCATGGTGAACTTGAGCTTGAAAATTCCCATGTCGAGCTCGAACACTCGCTGGATGGGTGCCTCGTCCACGCGCTCGCGGCCCTCGCGCTTGGGCGCCTCGACGATGCTGATGCTGAGACCGCGCAGCACTTGGACCCGCGCCGCGGTGCGCTCGATGATCGCCTTCTGCATCATGGGCACGAAGATCAGCTGCGGCACGAAGATCGCGACCGCGATGAGCGCCATCCAGACGTCGAGATGGATCAAGTAGGCGAGCACGGACAGCATCACGCCGCCTTGTAGGAGCGGCTCCGAGACGCTGCTGCCGACGAAGGCCCCGACGGGCTCGACCTCCGCCACGATCATGGAGATCTCCACGCCCTGCGCCTCGGGATCGCTCGCGGCGACCGAGGAGAGCCCGACCAGATCGCGTATCCGCCGACGCAGGTCGAGGACCGCTCGCTCGCCCACCCAGTTCCGGTAGATGTTGAGGCCGAGCTTGGTGCTGCCATGGACGAGCACGACACCGGCATAGATCGCGCAAAGCGTGATCACGTATCCGAACGTCCGGTTCTTCACGAGGTCGTTGATGATCCGGCGCTGCAGCTCGAGCGGAACGAGCTCGATCAGGAACACCGCCACGGTGAGCAAGAGCAGGAGCACCTGGTGGTAGCCGCTGGTTTCGAGCACGTAGCGGAAGATGGTCGGCGGGAGCTTGATGGATCGCGCGGCCTTCTGGAGTTCGGGTCGCCGGCGGCCCGGCTCCTCCGGCAGCAACGGTGTTTGCTTAGCCTCGTTCATGCGAGGGCTGCGCGGTCGACGATCGCCCGCCGATCGATCCCCTCCGGCAGCATGCCGAAGGTGCCGCCGGCCTCGTTCTCGAGCCGGGAGGCGCAAAACGCGTCGGAGACCGCCGCCGGCGCGTGGCGCACCAGCAAGGCCGCCTGCAGTGCGACCGCCATCCGGCCCACCAGCCGGCGGGCAAGACCCTCCTCCGTCTGCCGCGCGGCGCCGAGCTCGGCCTCGAGCGCGGCGGCGAAACGGTCGAGGCGCGGATTGCCGCCGGCGGAACTGCGGACCTCCGCCCGGAACGCATCGACAGCCTCCGGCGATTTTTCCATCGCGCGCCGGACGTCGAGACAGATCACGTTCGCCGAGCCTTCCCAGACGGAGTTCACGGGCATCTCGCGGTAGATCCGCGGCATGATGCTTTCCTCGACATAGCCGTTGCCGCCCAGCACCTCCATCGCCTCGAGTGCCAGCGCGGGCGCGCGCTTGCAGATCCAGTATTTCGCGACCGGCGTGAGCAGGCGCCGAAGCGCGGCCTCGCCGGCATCTTCTTGGCGGTCGTAGGCGCGCGCCAGCCGGAACACCAGCGCCGCCGCCGCTTCCGACTCGAGGGCGATGTCCGCGAGCACATTGGTCATCAGCGGCTGGTCGACGAGATGCTTCTGGAAAGCGCTGCGGTGCTGGGCGTGATGAACGGCCTGCGCCACCGCCTGGCGCATCAGCCCGGCCGAGCCGATCGCGCAATCGAGACGGGTCAGGTTGCCCATCTCGATGATGATCGGGATGCCACGGCCCTCCTCGCCCACGAGCAATCCCCACGCCGACACCAGTTCGACCTCCGAGGAGGCATTCGACCGATTGCCGAGCTTGTCCTTGAGACGCTGCAGCCGGAGCGCGTTGAGCGCTCCATCGGGCGTCCAGCGCGGCACCAGAAAGCAGCTCGGGCCCGCTTGCGTCTGCGCCAGCATGAGAAAAGCGTCGCACATCGGCGCCGATAGGAACCATTTGTGTCCGGTGATGCGGTAGGCCCGGCCCGGCCCACCTTCGTCGACCGGCTCGGCTCGCGTCGTGTTGGCGCGCAGGTCCGAGCCGCCCTGCTTTTCCGTCATGCCCATGCCCAGAAGCGCGCCGGTCTTCTGCGCCACCGGACGAAAGCGCCTGTCATAGCTGCGAGAGAACACCCGCGGCAGCCAGTCCGCGGCGATCCCAGCCTCCCGCCGCAAGGTCGGAACGCATCCGTAGGTCATTGCGATCGGGCAATAAACGCCGCTCTCGACCTGGGTCAGCATGTAGGTGCCCGCCGCGCGCGCGACATGCGCGCCCGCTTTCGGCTCGGCCCAAGGCGAGCAATGCAATCCGTGTTCGACGGCAAGCCCGAGCATCGCGTGATAGGCCGGATGGAATTCCACCTCGTCGCGCCGGTTGCCGTAGCGGTCGAAGCTCAGGAGCCGCGGCGGATTGGCGTTGGCCGCGAAGCCCGCCTCGATGGTCTCGCGCATGCCGAGCGCGGCGCCGAGCCGCGCCAAATCGTCCTTCGCCCACGCGGCCCCTTCCCGCCCGACCGCCTCGGCGAGCGCCCCGTCGCTGCTGAAGAGGTTGTAGTCGACCAGCGGCGGGGGCTGATTGAAGACCTCGTGGGTGGCCGTCAAACCTTGCGTCTGTCGCGCCATGGGCGCTTCTCCCTGCCGCGGGCCGCGGCGCTGTTAAGTCTAGCAGAGCCCGGTGCGCAAGGCGTGGCGGCGCCAGTTGAGCATGCGGCGGTCCCTCCACTAGGATGCCGCCCGCAGTCGAAAACACAGACGACAAGAGGTCGAGCATGGCTGAGGAACGCATCGGGTGGGTCGGCGCGGGACGCATGGGGTTCGCTCTTGCCGAGCGGCTCCTCAAGGCCGGGGTCAAGCTCTCGGTCTACAACCGAACGCGCGCCAAGGCGGAGCCGCTCGTGGCGCAGGGCGCCACTGTGGTGGAGTCGCTTGCCGAGCTCGCGGATTTCGACCTCGTTTTCGTCATCGTCGCCGAGTCCAAGGATTTGCTCGAAGTGATCTCGGGGCCGAAGGGGCTGCTGTCCCGGCCGGGCAAGGCGCCGCGGGTGGTGATCGACAGCTCCACCGTTTCCGAAGCCGCCTCCGCGGAAGCGCGTGCGGTCTTGGCAGGGCGCAGCGCCGCCTTCCTCGCGGCGCCGGTCAGCGGCAATCCGAAAGTGGTCCGCTCCGGCAAGCTCAGCGTCGTCGTCTCCGGGCCGCGACAGGCCTACGACCGGGCGGCCCCTTATCTCAAGCTGTTCGGCCGCGGCGTCTCCTATGTCGGCGAGGGCGAGAAAGCCCGTATCGTCAAGATCTGCCACAACGTCTATCTCGGCATCGTCGCGCAAGCGCTCGCGGAGATCACCGTGCTCGCCGAGAAGAGCGGCGTGCCCCGTCACGCCTTCTTGAGCTTCATCAACGACAGCGTGATGGGCTCGGTGTTCTCGCGCTACAAGACGCCCGCCCTGGTCAATCTCGATTTCGCCGCCACCTTCACGCCCCCGCTCCTGCGCAAGGATCTGGATCTCGGCCTCGAGGCCGCGAGAGCCGAAAGCGTGCCGATGCCGCTTACGGCCGTCACGCGCGAGATCGTCCAGAGCCTGATCGGACACGGCTACACGGACTGCGATTTCGCGGCGCTGATCGCGCTGGAGGCGAAAGCCGCCGGACTGAACTTGGTCTCCGAGAACGCCAAGCTGAGCGACGGCCTGGAGCCGGAAAAATAGCCGCCGTGCCGCGGAGCTCTACGCGGCCTCCGCCGCCAAGCGGGTCATCTCACGCTGGATCAGCCGGCGATAAGGCCCGTCGATCACCATGAGGTCGCCGGGCGGGCCGTCCTGCACGATCCGGCCCTCCCGCAGCACCACGATCCGATCGAAGCCGCGCAGCGTCGAGAGGCGATGCGCCACCGCGATCACCGTACGCCCACGCATCAATCGATCGAGGGCCTCGCGGATAATCGTCTCCTCGGACTCGCTGTCGAGCGCCGAAGTCGCCTCGTCGAGCAGCAGGATCGGCGCATCCTTGAGGAGCGCGCGGGCGATGGCGATGCGCTGGCGCTGACCGCCCGAAAGCCGCACCCCGCGGTCGCCGACTATCGTGGCCATCCCCCGCGGCAATTCGTCGATGAAATCGAGGCAGTGCGCCGCCGCAGCCGCCGCCATGACGTCCGCGTCGGATGCGTCCGGCCGGCCATACCGGATGTTCTCCAGGATCGAGCGGTGCAGCATCGAAATGTCCTGAGGCACCACGGCGATCGCGTCGGGCAGGCTTTCCTGCGTAATCCGCGCGACATCCTGGCGGTCGATCAGGATCCGGCCGCCTTGCGGGTCGTGGAAGCGCTGCAGGAGAGCCAGCAATGTCG
>DATMMM010000071.1:0-2671 GCA_035569735.1 Allostellaceae bacterium
ATCGCCTGCTCGCGGAAATAGGGTATGAACTCCCGCAACCCGAACAGCGTCTCGCAGGATGAAATCGGGTACGCCGACTGGCGGCGGATATAGCCGAGCGCCTCGGCGCTGTAGGTGTCGATCTCGATCCAGAACATGTCGAAGTGCGCGATCGCGCGCAGTATTTTCAGATAGCCTTCGGTCTTGGCGTTGAAATTGAGATCGAGCAGCAGATCGACGTCCGGCCCGGCGCCGTCGTCGAGCGCCTCGAGGTGCATGCGCAAATTCCGCAGCACCTTCTTGTCGACGTTGAGCTCGGGATAGAACGGCCGCCCGAAGCCCGGGCGCCAGCCCTGCGGCCGGCCGTTCTCGTAAATGAAGATGTTGGTCTTGAGCGCGCCGAAACCCTTCTCGCGCACCTCGCGGCCGATCGCCTTGACACCGTCGAGGTCGGCGATCGCTGGCTTGTACCAGTAGGGATGGTTGATGCGCCACGTGGCGCAGTGCGACCAGTAGAGCCGGATGCGGTCGCGCTGCTTGCCGCCGAGCAGCTCGTAGCACGGCACGCCGAGCCGCTTGGCCTTGGCGTCGAGCAGCGCGTTCTCGATCGCCCCCATCGCCTCGGCGACCACGCCGCCCGCCGCCGGCCGGGTGACGCAGTAGAGCTCCGCGTAGGTGCGCTCGTGCGCGGAGACGTCCTGGCCGACCACGCGCTCGGCGAGGTGCTGGATCGCCGCCGTGACGCCGGGCGAGCCGAAGCCCTCGTCGTATTCGCTCCAGCCCACGATGCCTTCATCGGTCGTGAGCTTGACGAAGCTGTAGTTGCGCCAGCCCGCGTCGCAATGCAGCGTCTCGATCCCGGTGACTTTCATCGTGGTTCCTCCCCCTTGCGGTGCCGCCCGGACCCCGGCACTGTGCGGCCGGCGCTTGTAGCCCGCATGAGCGTAGCGAAATGCGGGATCGGCGTCCCAGAATTTCGCCCCGCTGCGCTGAGCTTCATCAGGGCTACAAGAACGGGGAGGGAGCCGCATGCCTACCAACCGCAAGCGCCTCGTCGTGCCCACCAGCATGGGGGCGGGCGGGTTTGAGGTGCTGAAAACCCGCGACGACGTCGAGGTCATTCCGTTCCCGCCCATGATCTCCTCGCCCGAATTCAACGCGCTGCTGCGCGCGGACGGCGAGGTCAATGGCGCGATCCTTGGGCTCACCCGCTTCGGCGAGACCGAGGCGCAGAACGCCAAGGGCCTGCAGGTGGTCTCGCGCATCGGCGTCGGCTACGACACCGTCGACGTGCCGACGCTCACCCGCCACAAGGTGCCGCTGATGGTCGCCGGCACCGCCAATTCGCCCTCGGTCGCCGAGCAGGCCATGCACTTTATGTTCGCGCTCGCCAAGCGCGGCGCTGAGCTCAACGCCCTGGTGAAGGCGAACCGCTGGGGCGACCGCTTCAAGACGCTGCCGATCGACCTCATCAACAAGACCCTGCTGATCGTCGGCTTCGGCCGCATCGGCACGCGCGTCGCCAAGCGCTGCCTCGCCATGGAAATGACCGTGCTGGTCTGCGACCCATACGTGAAATCCGAGGCGATCCGCGCCGCCGGCTGCAAGCCGGTCGCCGATCTCGACTTGGCGCTCCCGCGCGCCGATTTCGTCACCATCCACTGCCCCAAGACCGACGAGACCGTCGGCATGTTCGACGCGGCGCGATTGAAGCTCATGAAGCCAACCGCGTATCTCGTCAACACCGCGCGCGGCGGCATCGTCGACGAGAAGGATTTGCACGCGGCCCTCACGTCGGGCGTCATTGCGGCCGCCGGCCTCGACGTGCTCGACCGCGAGCCGCCCGATCCCGACAACCCGCTGCTCACGCTCGACAACGTGATCACCGCGCCGCGCATGGCCGGCGTCACGCGCGAATCGATCGACCGCATGGCGGTGCAGGCGGTGAAGAACGTGCTCAGCGTGATCGACGGCGCGCCCATCGTCGAGAACGTCATCAACCCGGAGGTTTTGTGACTCCCCTCTCTCCGCTTGCGGGGAGAGGTCGCTGCCGCGCAGCGGCGGCGGGTGAGGGGGACTCTCCAAACGCCTCAGGCCAGCTAATCGTTCTAAGCACAAATCCCTCGTGCATTAAACGAAGATGGGACGCGGCCCGCGAGGAAGCGTAGGGCAGTGTACTGTTCGGCTTGCGCCAATGTCTGCTAACTGGCCCGCCTCTGCAAACAGACAGCGCGATGGGGATGCAGGCCGCCGCCCGAATTCACTCTATCAGTCGATCAGCTCGCAGCGGGTTCGCGCAACCGATCGCGTGTCGCCTTGCCCATCGAAGCCTCGGGGAGGCCGGGTAGCAAAAGGCCCAAGGAGCCGTGGGCCTTGTGCAGTACAGCAAAATTGGCAGCACATGTCCGAGCGGCGATGCGCGATCGTCCAGGCAGCGAGGCCGAGATAGGCTTCCGTCTTGCGGCCGCCCGTCGGGAAGAAGAGATAAGTGGTGAAAGACCTGAAGATTGGGCAACCCTACAACTCCGCGAGAGACTGCAAAAGCACGAGCAATCGGCGGCGGCGAGGTCCTGCGCCCTTGCCTCGTCCAACGCCCGCTCGATCAGGTATGCATCCGTTGGATTGTGCGACGCGGGCCATCACATCAGCAAAGCAAGTCCTAGAAAAACACCAGGCGGAACTAGGGCCTGTA
>DATMMM010000072.1:0-11004 GCA_035569735.1 Allostellaceae bacterium
AGAACACCAGCGACGATTTGTTGAGCACCTTCATGTTCGCGTAGAGCTTGGTCACCTCGGCCCAGCCCTTGTCGCCGCCGCCCCAGAGGTCCACCAGCAAAGTCGTGTTGGTGTAAGCGGAGCCGGAGTTGGCGGGATCGGTGAAGGCGATCTTGCCTTTCCATTTGGGATCGAGCAGGTCGCTCCAGGACTGCGGCAAGTCCGCGGGCGCCACCTCCTTGGTGTTGGCGAGGATCACCAGCAGATGCAGGTTGGTGCCGAGCCAGCGGTCTTGCGGATCGCGGAACTCCGGCACCACCGCGTCGGCATTCTTGGAGCGATAGGGCGTGAAATATTCGGCATTGGTCTGCATGAGCGAGCGGCTTACGCCCCATAGGATGTCGCCCTGCGGCCGGTCCTTCTCGGCCGCGACGCGCTTGACGAGCACGCCGGAGCCGGCCTCCACCGGCTGCACCTGGATGCCCGTCTCCTTCTTGAAAGCCTCGAAGACGAGATTGTCGAGCGTGCTCTCGTTGGCGGAGTAGACCACGAGCTGATCGTCGGCGGCGCGAGCGCCGGAGGCGCCGAGGATCGCCGCGATTCCCGCCGCGAGGGCGAGGCTGCGCAGGATTCCGATCGATCGACGACGCGTCATGGCTTTTCCCCGATTTTTCGGTGCGTTTGGCCGGACCGTAGTGACGGCGATGCGGAGGTGTCAAGGCGCGGGAACCGCGCGTCTTGCACGGATGTGCGGTGCCGGAGTAAAGCCTTCGGTCATCCAAACCGGAGGCGGCGAATGTTTCGCGTAGCGGTGCTCGACGACTACCAGCAGGTCGCGCTCGAGATGGCGGATTGGAAACTTCTAGAGCCCGAGGGCGAGGTGCAGGCTTTCGCGGACAATCTCGTCGACGTGCCGCGCTTGGCCGAGCGGCTGCACACCTTCGATGCCGTGGTGCTCATGCGCGAGCGCACGCCGTTCCCGCGTGTGCTGCTTGACCGCTTACCGAACCTCCGGCTGATCGTCACCGCCGGCATGCGCAACGCCGCCATCGACGTGGCGGCGGCGACCGAGAAAGGCGTGCTGGTCGCCGGCACCGACATGCTCGCTTATCCGACAGCCGAGCTCACCTGGGGCCTGATCATCGGCTTACTGCGCCACATTCCCTTCGAGGCCGGCGAGATGCGCAAGGGCGCTTGGCAAACCACGCTCGGACGCGGTTTGCATGGCAAGACCCTGGGTGTGCTCGGTCTCGGCCGGCTCGGCGCGCAAGTGGCGGCGGTCGGCAAGGCCTTCGGCATGGACCTGATCGCCTGGAGCCAGAACTTGACGGCCGAGCGCGCAACGGCGGCCGGTGCCAGGCTCGTTTCCAAGGAGGGGCTCTTCGCCCAAGCGGATTTGGTGACCATTCACGTCGTGCTCTCCGACCGCACGCGCGGCTTGGTGGGCGCCCCCGAGCTCGGCCGCATGAAGCCCACGGCCTATCTCGTCAACACCTCCCGCGGTCCTATCGTCGAGGCCAATGCGCTCCTCGAGACATTGCGCGCATGCCGCATTGCCGGCGCTGCGCTCGACGTCTTCGACCGGGAGCCGCTCCCCGCCGACGATCCGCTTCGCAGGCTCGACAACGTCGTGCTGACGCCGCATCTGGGCTACGTGCTGGAGGAGAACCACCGCCTGGTCTACCCGCAGGCCGTCGAGGCCATCCGCGCCCTCATGGCCGGAAAACCGGTGCCGCGGGCGATCAACGAGGTGGGGTGAGGCAAGCCTTCATACGTTGAACCGGAAATGCAGGATGTCACCGTCCTGCACGACGTACTCGGCGCCTTCGAGCCGCATCTTGCCGGCGTCCTTGGCGCCTTGCTCGCCGCCGTGCGCGACGAAGTCCGCGTAGGAGATGGTCTCCGCGCGGATGAAGCCTTTCTGGAAGTCGGTGTGGATGACGCCTGCGGCCTCGGGCGCGGTGGCGCCGCGGCGCACGGTCCAGGCATGTGCCTCCTTCGGGCCCACGGTGAAGAAGGTCACGAGGTCGAGCAGGTGATAGCCCGCGTGGATTACGCGGGCTAGGCCCGGCTCCTCGAGTCCGAGCGTCGCCAGGAACTCGCGCTTCTCGGCCTCGTCCGATAGCAGCGACACCTCCGCCTCGATGGCGGCGGAGATCACCACGATCTCGGCGCCCTGAGTCTTCGCGTAGTCGGCGACGTGCGCGCTCTGAGCGTTGCCCGCCGCGGCGGCCGCTTCCTCGACGTTGCAGACGTAGAGCACGGGTTTGGCACTCAGGAGCTGCAGCCGCTTCAAGATCGCGCGCCGGTCGGGGTCGAGCGGCACGGCGCGGGCGGGCTTGCCCTCGCGCAACGCCGCGAGCACCGGCTCCATCACCGCGAGCTCGTCCTTGGCTTCCTTGTCGTTGCCGCGCGCCTTCTTCTGCGCGGCCAGGACGCGCTTCTCGATGCTCTCGAGATCAGCCAGCAGCAGCTCGGTCTCGACGGTCTCGGCGTCGCGGATCGGGTCGATCGAGCCCTCGACATGAGTGATGTCGCCGCTCTCGAAGCAGCGGAGCACATGGGCGATGGCGTCGACCTCGCGGATGTGGCCGAGGAACTGGTTGCCGAGCCCTTCGCCCTTGGAGGCGCCGCGCACCAGCCCCGCGATGTCTACGAATTCGAGCTGCGTCCCGACGATCTTCGCGGATTTGCCGAGCTTCGCCAGGATCTCGAGCCGCGGATCCGGCACGGCGACGCGGCCGAGATTGGGCTCGATGGTGCAGAACGGATAGTTCGCGGCCTCGGCGGCCGCGGTCGCCGTCAGCGCGTTGAAGAGCGTCGACTTGCCCACATTGGGCAAGCCGACGATGCCGCAGTTAAATCCCATTGCTTGGATCGTCCGGTTTGACGGTAGGCCGCGGCGGCTTGGGCGCTGGCGGCTTCAGGATCAGCGCCACCTTGCTCATGAAGCCGGGCACGTCGTCCCTGATCAGGAGCGGCAGGGCGTCGGCGAAGGCGTCGACGAGCGGCGTCACCCAGGCCATCTCCTCGGCGTCGAAGTTCTGCAGCACATAAGGCAGCACCAGCTCCTTGACGCCGGGGTGACCGATCCCGATCCGCACGCGCCAAAAGTCGGGTCCGATCGCCTCGTCGATCGAACGCAGCCCGTTGTGGCCGGCCGTGCCGCCGCCGCGCTTGACGCGCAGCTTGCCGGGCGCCAAGTCGAGCTCGTCGTGGATCACCGCGATCTCCTCGGGCTCGATCTTGAAGAAGCGCGCGCAGGCGCCGACGCTCTCGCCGGAGAGGTTCATGAAGGTCATGGGCTTCAGCGCGATCACCCGCTCGCCCGCAACGGTCCCCTCGGCGTAGGCACCGGAGAACTTCGCGCGGAAGGGAGCGAACTCATGGCGGCGGACAAGGCCGTCCACCGCCATGAATCCGATGTTGTGGCGGTTCTTCGCGTGGCGGGGCTCGGGGTTGCCGAGCCCGACGAGAAGCCGCATGGGGTGAGGGCGCGCTCTCGTTCTGCGGATCAGCCCTTGGCCGGCGGTCCCTTGGCGGGCGCGGGCCCCTTGCCGGGAGCCGGGCCCTTGGCAGGCGCGGCCGCGGCTCCCTTCGGTGCCGCGGCGCCCGCCGCCGGTTGTGCGCCGGGCGTGGCGCCCGCGGCCGGTGCCGCAGCGGCGCCCTCGGCGGGCGCTCCCTCCGCCGGCACTTCGCCGGCCGCCGCCGCGGCTTCGGCCGCCGCCACCGCCGCTTGGGCCGCGGCTTGCGCCGCCGCCAGCTCCTCGCGGACCACGGTCGGCGCCGCCACGGTCGCAACGGTGAAGTCGCGGGCGATGACGGGCTTGGTTCCCGCCGGCAGCTTGACGCTCCTGATATGCACGCTGCCGCCGATCTCGAGCCCGTCGAGGCTCACGTCGACCCTCTCGGGGATCGCATCGGCGTCGCAGTAGAGCTCGATCTCGTGCCGCACCAGGTTGACGATGCCGCCCCGCTTGATGCCAGGCGATTTCTCGGCGTCGACGATGTGGACCGGGATCGCCACCGCGATCCGGGCACCGGCGCCGACGCGCAGGAAATCGACGTGCAGCGGCCGGTCGCTCACGGGATGGAGCTGCACGTCGCGCGGCAGCACGCGCTCCTTACTGCCGTTCACCTCGATGGTGAGCAGCCGCGCGAAGAAGCCGGGCTTGTTGACCTCGCGGCCGAGCTCGCGGGGATCGACGGCGATCAGCACTGGCGGCTTCTTGTCGCCATAGAGCACACCGGGCACACGACCGTCGCGACGGGTGGCCCGGGCAGCCCCCTTTCCGGCCCGGTCCCGCGCCTCGGCGCGGATGGTGGTGAGTTCAGTCATGTCCAACTCCTCTTGGGCTTGCGTGACGCGGCGCCGGCGCGGATTGCGCGGGCTTCTGCCGCGGGGAGCGCCGGCCTCCAGGGGTGCCGCGCGCTTCCGAAAGGCCCGCATGCGGCGGGTGGAAAAAAAACCTCAGTCGAGCAGGCTCGACACCGAGCGCTCCTCGCTGATGCGGCGGATCGCCTCGGCGATCAGCGGCGCGATCGAGAGCTGGCGGATGTTGCGGGCGACCCGCACCGCCTCGGTTGCGAGAATGCTGTCGGTCATCACCAGCTCTTGCAGCGGCGAGGCGGTGACGCGACCGACCGCGCCGCCCGACAGCACGCCGTGGCTCACATAGGCGGAGACCGATTTGGCGCCGCGCTCGATCAAGGCCTCGGCGGCGTTGCAGAGCGTGCCGGCGCTGTCGACGATGTCGTCCACCAGGATGCAGCGCCGTCCCTCGACGTCGCCGATGATGTTCATGACCTCCGAGAGGCCCGCGCGCTCGCGCCGCTTGTCGATGATAGCGAGGTCCGCGTTGAGCCGGCGCGCGATGTGGCGCGCGCGCACCACTCCGCCCACGTCCGGGGACACGATCACGAGGTCGTCGCCGTTGTAGCGCTCCGCGATGTCCTTCAGGAACACCGGCGCGGAGAACAGATTGTCCGTGGGGATGTCGAAGAAGCCCTGGATCTGCCCGGCGTGCAGGTCCACGGTCAGCACGCGGTCGGCGCCGGCGGCGGTGATCATGTTGGCGACCAGCTTCGCCGAGATCGGCGTGCGTCCCGCGGATTTGCGGTCCTGCCGCGCGTAGCCGTAATAGGGGATCACCGTGGTGGCGCGGCGGGTGGACGCGCGCTTCAGCGCGTCGAGCGTGACGAGTAGCTCCATCAGATTGTCGTTCGCGGGGTAGGACGTCGACTGGATCACGAACACGTCCTCGCCGCGCACGTTCTCCTGGATCTCGACGAAGATCTCCATGTCGGAAAAGCGCCGCACGCTCGCCTTGGTGAGAGGCAAGTTGAGGTAAGCTGAAATCGCCTCGGCGAGCGGCCGATTGCTGTTGCAGGTAAGGATTTTCATCCGATCTCGCCGATTGCGGGCGTTTGCCCAAGTGGCGCCCCCGCGGCGCGCGCGGAATGTAACAAAGCGGCCATGGCCTGTAAACCGCCGCGAGACCCGCGATTTACCGCGGAATTCCACGATTCCTAGGTTCCGCTCCGGACTTGCTCCGCCTTCTCGATGATGGCGAGGATGCCGGGCGCCGCCGCCGCCGCGACGAAGTTGGCGACGTCGCCCCAACGGCCGTCGAGGCTGCCCTGAGGCACCGCGTTCTCCTGCTTCACCACGCCCAGTTGCTTGCCGCCGGGGTCCATGAGCGCCCAGGTGATCGCGACGTGCTGTTGCCCATTTTGTGGGCGGTCGAGTGCCACGCTGCCGACTACGGAGAGAATCTGGGCGCCGCTTGGCGCCTCCGGCAGGACCGTGAGCTTGGCCTGTGTCAGCGCCGCGGTCATGGCGAGCTTCAGCGCGTCGCCGCCGTTGCCGGGCGCGCCGCTGACGGGAAGCACCACGATTTGCCGGAGCGAGGGCTCCGCTGGCGCGATCGGCGCATCGTCTTGCAGCATCTTGGCCACGTCCGGCGCCGCGGCGAGCGCCAGCGCCTTGAGTGCCGCCTCGTCGCCGCGGTTCAGGGAATCGAGGCTCACCGCGGCGGAGCCCGAGCCTTGGCCCAGCGCGCGGCCGCCGGGATCGATCAGGCGCCAGTCGACCGCGACGCCTGAGTCCGCGGCGCGGACGGTGCCCAGCAGGCTCAAGCTGCCGCGGCTCGAGCTCTCCGCGCTCGCGAGCACGTCGAGGTCCTGGAGCGCGCTCGCCATCGCCTCGGCGAGCTGATCGCGCGCGTCGGGACCGAGCCCGGCCACCGGCGCCACCACGACGCTCGTGGTGTTGCGCAAACTGATGATGGGCGCGTGCGGGGCCGGCCGGTCATCCTCGAACGGGTGCGGCAGGGGTTGGCATGCCGATAAGAGCAGGGCGAATACGACGACTGCGACGCGAACGCTCATACCAGGGTGCAGCTCACCACCAGGCCAAGCACGAACAGGAGGATGAAACCGACGAGGTACGGCATCGGCGATCAGTCGAGCGTGAAATCGAGACCGGCGCGCGAGAGCGCGCGACCGCCGGTCGCGGTCACCTCGGAGGTGCGGCCCAGCGTCATGGCGAGGCCGTGCTCGGCGTCGAACAGGATCATGTGCAGGAAGATCACCATGCCCGGCGCGATCGGCACGGGATTGCCGTGATAGAGCATCGGCCAATCCATCCAGTTCGGCGCGAAGGTCGTGCCGAGGCTGTAGCCGCAGGCATTGAGGCGATGAGCGCGATGTCCGAGCGCGTCGAGCGTGCGGGCGTGCGCGTCGAACACATCGCCGAAACTGTGCCCGGGCTTGAGCGCCGCCTCCGAGGCCTGCAGCGCCTCGACCGCCGCCTTGTGCATCTCGCTGAGCCTCGGATCCGCGCGGCCGATGGCGAGCGTGCGCATCAGGCAGGAATGGTAATGGCGATAGGCGCCCGCGAACTCCAGCGTGAGCTGATCGTCGGCGTCGAGAGTGCGCCGTCCGCTCTTGTAGCGGCAGAGCAGCGCATCGGGGCCGGACCCGATGACGTACTCGTTGGCGGGAGGGTCGCCGCCCCCGCGGTAGACGGCGCCATGCATCGCCGCGAGAATGTCGCCCTCGGAGGCGCCGGGTTTCGCGAGCCGGCGCGCCTCGTCGAGCGCGGCATCGCCGAGCTCCGCCGCGCGGCGGACATAGGCGAGCTCCGCCGGGCTCTTGACCACGCGCAGGCGGCTCACGAGCTCCGAGGCGTCGGCGAGCGTGCAGAGGCCCTCGAGCGCGGCGGCGAGCCGCTGGCCGTTGCGCGCGGTGAGGCCATAGGCCTCCCACTCGACGCCGAGCCGCTTTCCCTTGCAGCCATGCGAGGCCAGGATCTCGCGCAGCTGCTCGGCGGGCTCGGCGTCGGGCGCGTCCGCCCAGATGCGGATGTCGGATATCACCGAGGTGTGCTTCGCCTGCAGCAGATCGGGCGCGCGCGTCAGCAGCGTCAAGGTGCCGTCGGCGCCCAGATAGAGGCACTGGAAGAACACGTAGCCGAAGGTGTCGTAGCCGGTGAGGTAGTACATGCTCTCCTGCCGGAACATCAGCAGGCCATCGAGCTTGGCCTCGGCCATGGCGACGATCGCGCGCCGGCGGCGCTCGGCGAACTCCTCGGCAGAAAAATGCAGGGCCATGAGTTGCAGGTCTCCTCAGATCGTCGCCGCAGCCAGCCCCGCAAGGGCCTGGCTCAGGACTTGTCGGCTCCGGAACAGCACGAGCTCGCGCCAGGGCTGCGTGTCGGGGAAAAAGTGCCGGCGCAGGCTGCGCTTGATGCGTTGCGTCTCGGGCGCGTTCCAGTCGATCGGCCCGCGCGCGTGCAGCATGTGGTCCTCGCGCATGGGGCCGCGTCCCTGATCGGGGCTGAAGGTGCCGAATTCGAGCGCTGTATAAACGACACGCGCGCCGAGCCGAGGTTGCCAGAAACCGGTACCGACCGTGCCGTGCTTCGGCACCGAGGAGGAAGTGCCGAGCAGCGGCACCGTCACGCCCTCGCCGTACCAATCGCGCGCAGCCGCGAGGTTCGGCGTGCCCGGGTCGTGGTCGCAGATGAGCTCGCCGTAGCCATAGGGCCCGAGGCCCGTGTGGTAATCGAGGATGCCGACACGGGCCCGCGCGGCGAGGCCGTAATCCCTCACAATCCGCTCCAAGGTCTCGCGCGACCAGGTGGGTTTGGTGCCGCCATAGAACATGCCCGTCGGATGCTTGTACTGCCCGCCGCTGCGCGCGCGCTGAAGCGCCTTCTGCCCGCGTTGATCACGAAAGGCCGCGATGCGCGCCTCGGCCTCGGCGATCACCTCCGGCGCCATGGACAGCGGCACCAGCGCGTCCGCGAGCATGTCGTATTCCGGATTCTCCGGCAGCGCCTTGGTGAAGTCGTAGAAATTCCGGTTGAGATCGACGCCTTCCTCGGTGACGCGGCGGAGCCATGCGAAACCATGCGGATTGAGCGCATGGACGTGGAGGAGGGCGATATCCGCGGGCAAGTCCGCGCGCGCGGTCTCCATGAGCCAGTCCGCCTGACAGCCGGAGCCGCAGAACCCCTCGATGCCGTGCGTCCCGGAGATCGTGGCCAGGAGCTTCTGCGCGCTTGGATCGCCCTGCAGGGCGATGTCCGTGGCGAGCCGCTCGCCCGCTGGACCCTTGTGGGGATTCTCGTAGGTCTTGACCGGCAGCTCCGCGCGCGCGGCGAGCGCCAGGAAGCGCTCCCGAGCTCCGGTGAAGTCCGGCGGGAAAACCGCCGCCGCCGCGGCTTCAGGGCTGCGTCCGAATCGCAGGCTCATCGATCCGCTCTCGGCTCCATTGAGTGACCTTCCAAGGCGATCGCCGAGATCAAGCGACCATAGTCCCGCTCGCCGCGCAAGCACGCGCGACGATAAGAGAAGAAACGCGGCGCTTCCGCCGCCGTATCGCCGCCCGTCGCGGCGGCAGCACCCAGGCCGAGACGCCGGAGTCGCCGCAAGACATAGCCCGCGAGATCGAACAGAAAGTGCTCGGCGCGCGCCGCCGGCTTGAACAGATCGGCGTCGGCGGGATCGGCGGCGAGAAAGGGCGCCGGGAATTCGGGCCCCACCTCGTAGGAGAGCTTGCCGATGCACGGGCCGACCACCGCCGCGATGCGCTCGGGCCGCGCGCCCCGGCGCTTCATCGCCTCGACGGTGCTCTCGACGACGCCCGTGAGCGCGCCGCGCCAGCCCGCGTGACAGGCGCCGATCACGCCGGCGCTCGCGTCGGCGAGCAGCACGGGCGCGCAGTCCGCGGCGAGCACGCCGAGCGCGATCCCCGGCGCCGTCGTCACCATGCCGTCGGCGCGCGGTGCCGCCTCGCGCCGCCACGGCGTCTCCACCGCAACCACCTCGGCACTGTGGATCTGAAAGCAGGTCACCAGCCGCTCCGGCGCCACCATCAGCTTTACCGCCGCGCGCGCCCGATTCTCCGCCACCCGCTCGACCTCGTCGCCGGAGCCGAAGCCGCAATTGAGCGAGGCGAAGAGCCCCTCGCTCACGCCGCCCTCGCGGGTGAAAAAACCGTGGCGGATGCCGGGCGCGGCAAGCAGGTCGTGCGTGATCATGGCGATTCGCCCGCGAGAAAGCCGGCCGGCACGGGCAGGTCTGGATGGGTGAGGGCGAGCACCTTGAAGAGCGTGCCCATCTGGTCGGCGTCGATCAAGCGGCGTGCAGCGCCGCTGACGGCGACGCCCGTCTCGGCCGAGGCGTTTGCGATGAGCTGCCGGGCGCGCAGCTCGATGCCGAGCGCGCGCAGGAAGCTGCCTTGTGCGACCGGGCCGAAGGTGCGTGCACCGGCGGCGCGCGCCGCGCCGGCAAACGCCTCGAAATCCACGTGAGCCGTGAGGTCTGCGCTGCCCGGCGCCTCCAGAACGGGATGAGTGCGGTGCCGCCGAACCGCCTGGAGCGTGTCCCCGCAAGCGCTCTCGCCATGGCCATAGTCGATGAAGAGCGCCGCGCCACCATCCCTCGCAAGGCGCCTGGCGAGCGCGTCGGCGAGGCCGAGCGCGGCGGGCCGGACCTCCGCCACGCTTCCTTCGGCGGCGGCGCCAAGCCGTGGAGGTATCAAGGTCGCCGGCGGGCTGGGCGCGGGGTCGAGAGCGAAGGCGAGCGCGCTCGTATCGGGCGCGAGTCCCACGCGGCGCTCGTGCCAGCCGCCGCCGTGGCGCTCGAATTGCCGGATCGGCAGCGCGTCCAGGAACTCGTTGGCGACCAGGAGAAGGGGGCCCGCCGGGACGGCATCCAGGTGCTCGTGCCAGGTGGGCGTGGCCGTGGCGAGCGTCCGCGCCTGCAGGGCGCGGAGCGCCGGGCTCGTCTCCACGAGATGCACGCGCAGCGCGCGGCGGAAATCCGGCGCCACAGCGAGGGCGCGCAGCGCGTCCGCCATCAAAGTGCCGCGGCCGGGCCCGAGCTCCACGAGCAGCACCGGATCGGGCCGGCCCATCTGCGTCCAGACGTCGGCGCACCAAAGCCCGATCAGCTCTCCGAAGACTTGGCTCACCTCGGGCGCGGTGATGAAGTCGCCGGCTGCGCCCAGGGGATCGCGGGTCGCGTAATAGCCGAGCCGCGGGTGCTGCATCGCCTCGGTCATGAACTCCGCGACGGTGAGCGGGCCGGCGACGCGGATCCGGCGCGCGATGAGGTCGGCGAGTTCCGTCACGGGGCCTCGGTTCAGGTGGCCGGAGCGTCTCGGCGCGAGCGCCCGATCAGCCAGAGGCCGACGATGAGCGCGGGGATCGACAGCAGCTGGCCCATGGTGAGGCCGCCCAGCAGATATCCGAGCTGCTGGTCAGGCTGGCGGAAGAACTCCGCGACGATGCGCGCAACAGCATAGCCGGTCAGGAACACGCCGGAGAGAAGGCCTCGGTATTCGCGGGCGCGGGTGTAGCGCTGCAGCACATAGAGGATGACGAAGAGCACGACGCCTTCGAGCGCCGCCTCGTAGAGTTGGCTCGGGTGCCGCGGCAAGCGGGTCGGGTCCGACGGGAACACCATCGCCCACCAGACATCCGAGGGCCGACCGTAGAGCTCGCCGTTGATGAAG
>DATMMM010000073.1:0-2144 GCA_035569735.1 Allostellaceae bacterium
AGCTCTGCTCGTGGCCATGCTGGTCATGAAAGCTGAAGAGCGCTTCCTTGACCGTGAGCCCTGCCACGGCCTCGACGAAATGCGACCAGTAGGATGCCCGGCGGAACTCGCCATCGGTGGCGACCGGCATCCCGACCTCGGCCTGCAGCTCGACCATGCCGCGGATGGCGCCATCCTGCATCGCGCGGAATTCCTCGCGCCCGATCTCGCCGGCGGCGACGCGCCGGAACGCCAGGGTGAGCGTGCGCGGCCGCAGCAGGCTGCCGACGTGATCGGCGTGAAACGCGGGATTCGCACGCGGCGTCATGGCGCACTCCTCAGGGCTTGCGGCGAAGATCCTTGACGCGCTTCGCCTTGAACTCGGTCTTGGGCAGCGTGCCCGGCGCCAGCACATCAGTTTCCACGCGCACCTCGCAGCGCGCGCGGATGTCGTCCTGCAGGCGCTTGCTGAGACCATCGGGCGTCGCGTGGTCGGGATGCTCGATCCGCACCGTCATGACGTCGAGGCCCTCGCGCGAGGTCGCCAGCACGATCTCGAACTCGTCGCCGGTTTCGGGGATGCCGCGCACGATCTGCTCGATCTCAGCCGGGAACATCTTGATGCCCCGCAGATTGATCAAGTCGTCGGCCCGGCCCACGAAGGCGCCGATCGCGCGCACGTGGTTGCGCCCGCAGGCGCACGGCGCGCGGTCGAGCACGGTGTAGTCGCCCACGAGGAAGCGGAGCTGCGGCGAGCTCTCGGAATTGAGCGACGTGCAAACCGTGAGGCCGCGCGCGCCGTCGGCGACCGGCGCCAGATGCTCGGGATCCACCGTCTCCCAGACCTGGACATCCTCCAAAAGGTGGCTCGCCACCGGCCGGCCCGGCGCCTGTGCCATCGGGCAGGTGAACCCGCCCACGTGCGGCGCTGCCTCCGTGCAGCCGTAGAACTCCACCAGACGCGCGCCCCAGATCGATTGAATGCGCTCGCGCGTCTCGTCGATGCCCATGGCGGGCTCGCCGCCCACGAAGAGCGTGCGCACGCCTTGCCGGGCGGGATCCTGTCCCAGCTCCTCTAGGACTCGCGCGAGGTGGAGCATGTAGGAGGGCGTGCACACCAGCACGCTCGGGCGAAACCGCGTCACGATACTGGCCCGTCCGCGCGCATCCATGCCGCCACCGGGGATGATCGGCACGCCCATTTGGACGAGAGCGGCCTCGACGCCCCAGGCGAACACATGCGGCCCGAAGCCCGTGATCAGGAACACCGTGTCGCCCTTGCCGATGGCCATCGCCGAGAGCGCGCGCGCATTGGCCCAGGCCCAGAGCTCGCGATCGAGCTGGGAATACCGGAACACCCGCGGCGTGCCGGTCGAGCCCGAGGACGAGAACATCATCCAGCCACGCTCGGCCCAGACATCCTCGGTCATGGTGCTATAGGTGCCGTAGGGTGGGTGCGCGAGCGCGTCTTCCATCATTTCCCGCTTGTCCACCACCGGCCATTTCGGCAGATCGTCGACGCTGCGGATGTCGGTGGGCGCAAGGCCCAGCCGGTCGAAGCGCCGGCGGTAGAAGGCGCTGTTCTCGTAGAGGAAGGGCGTCAGGGCCGCGAGCTTGGCGTTCTGGATCGCGCGGATCTCGTCGCGCGAGGCGGCATCGAGGCTGGGCGACCACATGCCTCGCGCGTCGGGGCCGCTGCCCTCTTGCTTGTAGCTGGCGAGAACGCCGAGCCAGTGCGCGCGTGTCGCATCGGCGCGGGAACCCGGCATGCGTCTCCTCCCGGCTTGGGCCCGTCAGGGGCTCGAGTCGGCAGCTTAGCCGAGCTTGGCGGAAGAATCAGCGGCGGCCGGGCTCAGCCCCAGCGACGGACCCTGCCGGTATCGACGTGGACGAAATCGGATCGCGGATAATAGCCGACACCGCCCGCGGCCATGGTGAGCGCAACCCGATGGACCGAGCGCAACGAGCGGCCGGGTACGCGGAGGTCGATCGCCATGCCCTGCATATGCAGCGAGCCCGCGGCCACGCCATCGCTGTAGCTCGCGAGCAAGGCGTTGGTCTCGGGCGAGCGATAGCCTGAGATCACCTGAATCGGCGCGGTCGAGTTCAATCGGCCGCGCAGCCGCACCAGCAGATCCAGCAGTTTCCGGTCTATGGGATAGACA
>DATMMM010000074.1:0-2257 GCA_035569735.1 Allostellaceae bacterium
GCGCCCGAGAGCGTCTTGCCGTCCTCCTGCAGTCCCTTGCCGCGCAGCGCCTCGTCGAGAAGCTGCAAGCCGCGGCCGAGCGTCTGCCGGAACGTGGTCTCCTCCAGCCGCAGCGTCTCAGTGATCAGCGCCTCGGCGCGGCCGAGCTCGGGATAATGCCCGCCCATCTTGCGCACCAGCGCCGGCACCAGCCGCCACATCAGCGGCTCGCGCGCGCCCAGGATGTGCGCGTGGCGCATGGCGCGGCGCATGATCCGGCGCAGCACATAGCCGCGCCCGTCCTTGGAGGGCAGCACACCGTCGGCGATCAGGAACGAGGAGGCGCGGAGATGGTCGGCGATCACGCGGTGCGAGACCGCGTGCGGCCCGTCGGGTGCCACACCCGCCGCCTCCGCGGAGGCCACGATCAGCGCGCGCAGCAGGTCGATGTCGTAGTTGTCGTGCTTGCCCTGCATCACCGCGGCGATGCGCTCGAGGCCCATGCCGGTGTCGATCGAGGGGCGCGGGAGGTCGACGCGCTTCTCCTTGGTCACCTGCTCGAACTGCATGAAGACCAGGTTCCAGATCTCGATGAAGCGGTCGCCGTCGGCGTCGGGACTGCCGGGCGGGCCGCCGGGGATCTCGGGCCCATGGTCGTAGAAGATCTCCGAGCAGGGCCCGCAGGGGCCGGTGTCGCCCATCGCCCAGAAATTATCCGAGGTGGGGATGCGGATAATCTTGCTCTCGGGAAGGCCCGCGATCTTGTGCCAGAGCCGCGCGGCGTCCTCGTCCTCGGAGAACACCGTCACCAGCAGCCGGTCCTTGGCGAGGCCGAACTCCTTGGTGACGAGGTTCCAGGCGAGCTCGATCGCGACGTCCTTGAAGTAGTCGCCGAAGGAGAAATTGCCGAGCATCTCGAAGAAGGTGTGATGGCGCGCGGTATAGCCGACGTTCTCGAGGTCGTTGTGCTTGCCGCCGGCGCGCACGCATTTCTGCGCGGTGGTGGCGCGCGAATAGGGCCGCTTCTCGAGCCCCGTGAACACGTTCTTGAACTGCACCATGCCCGCGTTGGTGAAGAGCAAGGTCGGGTCGTTCCGCGGCACCAGCGGGCTCGAGGGCACGACCTCGTGGCCGTGGCGCTGGAAGTACGCGAGGAAGGCGGCGCGAATGTCGTTGGCGGTCTGCATGACGGAGATGTGGGCCTTCCCGGCTCTCAAACCAAGGGTTTCGGGCGCAAGAGCGTCCGCTAGCGGCTGGTTCTAGCCCGCCCCCGCGCGCCGAAACAAGCCTGAAAGCCGTAAAAACCACGCTTCAGCGCAGAGGTCGCGGAGGCTGCGCGGAGGGCGCGGGGGAAGGTAGAAAGATGATTTTCACCGCAGAGACGGTGAGGCAGTGAGAGGATGAATGGCGCTTCGCGCCGAAAAACCCTTCTCTCACCGCCTCACCGTCTCTGTGGTGAGCCTCTTTCTTCCGCGTCCCCGGCGCATCCTCAGCGTCCTCCCCGCTAAAGATTTTGCTTAGGCTTGGCCGCGGGCTCCGCTACCCGAAAGAAAAACGGCGCCGGAACGAGTCCGGCGCCGTCGCCTTCGGTCCTGCAACCTAGAAGGCTAAGCCGCTATTCCGAATCCTCCGCGCTGCCGCCTTCGGCCGTGGAGGCCGCCATCATGGCGTCCGCCACCAGGCCGGCGTTGGCGCGCACGGCCTGCTCGATCGCGGCGGCGATCTCGGGATTCTCCTTGAGGAACTGCTTGGCGTTCTCGCGGCCCTGGCCGATGCGCTGGCCGTCGTAGGAGAACCAGGAGCCGGATTTCTCCACCACGCCCGCCTGCATGCCGAGGTCCAGGAGCTCGCCGCGCTTGGAAACGCCCTCGCCGTACATGATGTCGAACTCGACCACCTTGAAAGGCGGCGCCATCTTGTTCTTGACCACCTTGACGCGCGTCTGGTTGCCGATCACCTGCTCGCGCTCCTTGATGGCGCCGATGCGCCGGATGTCGAGCCGGACCGAGGCGTAAAACTTGAGCGCCTGGCCGCCGGTGGTGGTCTCGGGGTTGCCGAACATCACGCCGATCTTCATGCGGATCTGGTTGGTGAAGATCAGCACCGTCTTGCTCTTGCTCACCGCCGCTGCCAGCTTACGCAAAGCCTGCGACATCAGGCGGGCGTGAAGACCGACGTGGGCATCGCCCATCTCGCCTTCGATCTCGGCACGCGGGGTGAGCGCGGCCACGCTGTCTACCACCACCACATCCACTGCGCCACTGCGTACCAGGGTCTC
>DATMMM010000075.1:0-7852 GCA_035569735.1 Allostellaceae bacterium
CGAGACCACCGCGCGCCTGGAGGGCGGCACCCACGAGCGCAGCTATCACATCATCCGCGCGCTGGCGTGAGAGGCGCGCCCGGCGGGCCCTCCCCTATTTCGGCGAATGAGAAAACTCCTCTCCGCCCTCGGGGGCGGAGAGGCAGGGTGAGGTGGGGGAATCTCAGCGCTCGGCCAGCCGAGCCGAGAAACGATACTGCGCACCCCACTGGCCGGTCTGTAGACCATCGATCCATGCAATTCGCGCAAAGATAGTCTGGCAAGATCCGGAGGCGCATCTACACCTCTATCGAGGCGGTCGGTCATGATGCCCAGTCGATCCGAATGACCGAGCAGGCCAGGACGACGTCCACCTTCCGTACAAATAAGCCAGCAACCCGCTGATGGAAGGAGTGCCGAATGAGCGATGCGAGTGCGCCCGCATCCAACGCGACTCCCAAAGCAAGCGCACCTGATGCCGGCGGGAGGTGCACCGATCATGGCTGAAAACCTCGCCCGTCAGCTCATCGCAGAGCACCTTGTCGAAGGCGAGATGCGTCCGGACGCGGAAATCGCGCTCAAGATCGATCAGTTTCTGCTGCACGACGGGACCGGTCCGCTCTGCGCTCTGCAGCTCGAGGCCATGGGCGTCGAGCAGGTATCGGCCAAGACCGCGGTCGCCGGCCTAGCTTGGAAAGCGGACGAGGAGAGGAATCGTGACCATCACTCCGACATCCATTGATGCCGACGCGGCGGGCAAGCGCGCCCGCGCCGCCACCGATCCGAAAGGGCCCACGGGCCGGCTTGCCACCTGGCTCGCGGACACCAGGCTGGATGACGTTCCCCACTCCGTGCGCGAGCACGCAAAGCACCTGCTGCTTGACGGCGTCGCATGCGCCCTGGTGGGCGCCCAGCTCCCCGTCTCGCGCAAGGGCGTGGAGGGCATGACGGCCCTCGACAATGCCGGGAGCGCGCTCCTCATCGGCTGGGGCGGCCGAGCCACCAGCGCGCCCTCGGCCGCGATGCTCAACTCCAGCTTCATCCAGGGTTTCGAGCTCGACGACTACCACCCGCTCGCGCCTCTGCACAGCAACTCGCTGGTCATGCCCGCGATGCTCGCGGCCGCTCCGCAGGTGGGCCGCGTCTCCGGCGCTCGTTTCCTGTTGGGCGCGATCCTCGGCTATGAGACGGGGCCGCGGGTCGGCCAGGCGCTCGGCGGCTTGGAGATGATCTCGCGCGGTTGGCACTCGGGCGTGGTCTTCGGCACGCTCGCCGCCGCCGCGTCCGCCGGAAGCCTCTACGGGCTCGACGCCGCCGGGTTCGAGGATGCGCTCGGGATGGCCGCTACTCAGTCCTGCGGCCTGATGTCGGCGCAGTTCGAGTCGATGGTGAAGCGCATGCAGCACGGTTTCGCCTCCCGCAATGGCTTGACCGCCGCGGCGCTCGCAGCCTCCGGCTATATCGGAATCAAGCGTGTCTTCGAGCGGGAGTACGGCGGCTGGCTCAGCGTGTTCGGCGAGGGCCACCACCCCGATGCCGGCCAGATCACCGCCGGCCTCGGCACCCACTGGGAGACCGACCGGATCGCCGTGAAGGCCTATGCCGCCATGGGTCTGCTGCACGCCGCGATCGAAGCCGCGCTGCTGCTGCGCTCGGAGGACAAGGTGCCCAGCGACCGGATCCAACGGATCGACATCGAAATGCCCGCAGCCGCCGACGGACACGGCGGGTGGCAGGCGGTGCGCCCGCTGGAGCCGATCGGTGCCCAGATGAACGTTGCCTATGCCGTCGCGGTGGCGCTCCTCGACGGCGAAGTGCTCATCGACCAGTTCTCCGAGAAGCGGATCAAGAGCGACGACGTTTGGAAACTGATCGACCGCACGAAAACCCACCACGAAAAATCCTACGACCGGCTTCCGGTGGACGAGAGGCTGACCACGCGGGTGCGTCTGACGCTCAAGGACGGCAGCTCCCGCGACAAACTCGTCGCCCACCCGCGCGGCACCGGCAACCGCGTGCTCACCGACGCCGACATCGTCGACAAATACCGCAACCTGACGCGATCCGTGATCCCCACGGACCGCCAGACCGCCATCGAGAAGGCTGTCCTCAACCTCGACGCCCTCGACGACCTCTCCGACCTGACGGCCCTGCTCACGCCCACCGTACGATCCGCGCTCGACTGACCATCCGAGGCTTCAGCTGCCGATTAGCCGATCCACCTGCGCCAGAATTCTAGCAAGATCCGATGGCCACCAGACGCCATGGCGTGGGTGCGCGAGCAAGCTGCAATCGCGCTCACCTACTGGCACCTCGCACACCAGGACACCAGCGCCTGGACGCTCGACATCGACGCGCGTCCGTTTAAGGAAAAGCTTCAAGGGCCGGCGCGACCCCACCTCACCTTTCCTCTCCGCCCCCGAGGGGCGGAGAGGGACTGCTGATGGCGAGCGTGAAGTCTCAATCCTCGCGGTGGGTGCGCTCCATGCGCTCGTGGCGCTCCTGGGCCTCGAGGCTCAGGGTCGCGATCGGCCGGGCCTCGAGTCGGCGCAGGCTGATCGGCTCGTCGGTCTCCTCGCAGTAGCCGTAGGTGCCGTCCTGGATCCGCTCGAGCGCGGCGTCGATCTTGGCGATGAGCTTGCGCTCGCGATCGCGCGTCCTGAGTTCCAGCGAGCGCTCGGTCTCGAGCGTGGCGCGGTCGGTGATGTCGGGCTCCGACAGGCTCTCTTCCTTGAGGTGGATCAGGGTCTCGCTGGATTCCTCCAGCAGCTCCGACCTCCAGCGCAGCAGTTTCTGGCGAAAATATTCGAGCTGGAGCGGGTTCATGAACTCTTCACGGTCCGATGGACGATAGTCGGGCGGAAGGCTGGTCGACATTACCTACTCCGTGAAGCGCCAAGGTTCTCGAAGCGCGCGCGAATATAGCGACGCGGCCGGGCCGGGGCAAGCACGGGCTCATCCAGTCAAGTACTTGAAATACCGGTAACTTCGGTTTTCGATTATGACGAGGTCGTGAGCTTGGCGAGCTCGACCCGGGCGCGCAGATCGATCTCGTCGAGCACGGCGAGGAGCCGCGGATCGTCCACCAGGGCGCGCTCGCTCATCACGACTCGTTGAAGCTCGGAGATCTGTCCGGGCGACAGGCCGCCCGCGAGCAGCGCCAGGCGGAGGTCGTCGAGCCGGTCGAGCAATGTGCTGCCGCGCTGTAGGGCACGCCGGCGCTGTGCCAGCGCGTCCGGCACCTCCTGGAGCTGGAACAATCCGTCGACCGGCAGGAGCGGACGCGAGGCCGTCGTGCCGGCGACCGGCGACTCGCCGGTGACCGCCGAGCCGAATCCCGTGCCCGAAGCCGACCCCGATTTGCCGTCGCGCCGCGGCGAGGCGGGGAGGATCGGCCGGTTGGGATCGATGCGCATGAGAGGGAGGTCGTCCTTGCGATGGGATGCGAGCATCGCGCGCCAGGGTTAATCGGCGATTAATGCGAGCCTCGGCAAAGCCTGCCCGAGCGCCGGCAGGCTTTGCCGCCGGCACGTCCGCGGAGGCGGCCCAACTCCGCGTGAAAGCTGGGATTCCCGCGGCTCCCGAGGCTGGCATGGGCTTCGCATAAGGGCCTGCGACATGAGCAGGTACTGCCGCCGGGAAACCATGGTTGACACCCCTCGCCTCCTCCGCCGCATCGGTCTGGCACTCGTGGCGCTCGCGGCCTTCGGCCTGATGAGCGCCGCCCACGCGGTCTCCCGCATCAAGGACATCGCGGAGTTCGAGGGCGTGCGCGACAACATGCTGGTGGGCTACGGGCTGGTGGTCGGCCTCAACGGCACCGGCGACACCCTCAACAACGCGATCTTCACCCGCGAGAGCCTGATCGGCATGCTCGAGCGCCTGGGCGTCAATGCCCGCGACGCCAGCCTGCGCACCAAGAACGTCGCCGCCGTCATGGTGACCGCCACCCTGCCGGCCTTCGCGCGGCAGGGCGGGCACATCGACGTCACGGTGTCGGCGCTGGGCGACGCCAAGAGCCTGCTCGGCGGCACCTTGCTGGTGACGCCCATGCTGGGCGCCGACGGCGAAGTGTACGCCGTCGCACAAGGCACGGTCGCCACCGGCTCTGTCTCGGCCAAGGGCCAGGCGACCTCGGTCACCAAGGGCGTGCCCACCGCGGGGCGCATCTCCAGCGGCGCCATCGTGGAGCGCGAGGTCGGCTTCGAGCTCGCGAAGCTCAAGACCGTGTACCTGACCCTGCACAATCCGGATTTCACCACCGCGCGGCGCGTGGCACAGGCGGTGAACGATTTCCTGAAAGCGCCGTCGGCCCGCGCGCTCGACCCCAGCACGGTGCTGCTCACCGTGCCCGGCGAGTTCAAGGGCGACGTGGTGTCGCTCATCACCGACATCGAGCAGCTTCGCGTCGAGCCGGATCAGCCCGCGCGCGTGGTGATCGACGAGCAGAACGGCGTCATCGTGATGGGCGAGAACGTGCGGATCAGCACGGTCGCGGTGGCGCAGGGCACGCTCACGGTCCGCATCACCGAGACGCCGCAGGTCTCGCAGCCCAATCCCTTCGCGCCCGCGGGCGCCGCCACGAGTTTTGCGCCCAATGCGACGACGACGCCGCCCACCACGCAGTCGCCGGGGCTTCCCGGCGCCCCCGGCCGCGCCGGCGTGCAATTCGCGCCCGGCGGCGGCGGCCAGACCGTCGTCGTGCCGCGCACCAACGTGCAGGTGGACGAGCAGTCGGACCGGCGCATGGCCGTGCTCCCCGCGGGTGTCACCCTCCAGGAGCTCGTCAACAGCCTCAACGCGCTCGGCGTGGGCCCGCGCGACATGATCAGCATCCTGCAGGCGATCAAGACCGCGGGCGCGCTGCAGGCCGAGATCGAGCTGATGTGATGGATACGGCCAAGCCCATCCTGCCGCCGCTGCCGGCGGCGCAAGCCCCGACCGCCGCGGCGCCCAAGCCCGCCGCCGGCGCCCAGGATCCATCGGGCGCGCAAAAGGCCGCCCAGGACTTCGAGGCCTTCTTCCTGTCGCAAGCCATGGACAGCATGTTCGCGGGCATCGAGAGCGACAAGCTGTTCGGCGCCGGCAACGGCGAGAACGTCTATCGCTCGCTGCTCACCCAGGAATACGCCAAGGTCGCCGCCAAGAGCGGCGGCGTGGGGATCGCCGACGCCGTCCAGCGCGAGATCCTGCGCATGCAGGAGGCCCAGAAGAAATGAGCGCCCTCGCCGAACACCGCACATCGCCCTGCTCCGCGCCCGGCCTGATCGCGGTCTCGAACGCGCTCGCCGACCTGCTGGAGCGGGAGACGGAAGCGCTCGCGGCCATGCGGCTCAAGGACGCGACCGCGCTCAAGGACGAGAAGGCGCGGCTCACGCGGCATTACCGGGCTCAGCTCGAGGAATTGCGCGCCAAGCGCACGGCGCTGCCGGCGCCGCGCTCGCCGGAGCACATCGAGCTCATGACCGTGGCGACCCGGCTCGCCGGCGTCGCCGCCGCGAACGAGCGCGCGCTGCGCGCCGGCCGCGCCGCGGTCGAGCGGGTGGTGGCCGCGATCGCCGAGGCGGTGACGGCCAATCAAAAGCGGCTTACGGGCTATGCGCCGCCGCGTCATGCGCCGGCGCGGCGCCGCGCCATCGGCGGCGTCGCCCTCGACCGCCGGCTCTGAGGAACCCTGCCCATGGATATCTCCCTCTCGCTGCAGAGCGCGCTCACCGGCCTCCAGGCCGCGCAGGCGAACCTGGCGGTCATCTCCACGAACATCTCCAACGCCCAGACGCCCGGATATTCCCGGGAGACCGTGCCGCTCACCACCCAGATCGTGGGCAGCGACGCCGGCGTGCTGATCGGCGTGGCCCAGCGGCAGGTCGACGTCAATCTCGCCACCAGCGCGCGCCAGCAGGACACCGTCGCCAGCGCGGCCAATGTGACCAACACTTACCTGCAGCAGATCCAGAGCCTGTTCGGCCAGGTGAACGACGGCCATTCGCTGGGCGACGCCTTCAACAACTTCTCGAGCGCCCTGCAGACGCTCTCGACCTCGCCCGAGGATCCGGTCGCCCAGCAGGCCGCGGTCTCCGCCGGCCAGAGCATCGCCGAGAAGCTCAATGGGCTCTCTTCGGGCATCCAGCAGATCCGCGCCGGCGCCGACAGCCAGATCGCTACCGACGTCCAGACCGTCAACGCGCAGCTGCAGAATATCGCGCAGTACAACTCCGCGATCACCCACGCCATCGCGACCGGACAATCGACCGCCACGCTCGAGGATCAGCGCGACAACGCGCTCGGTCAGGTCGCCAAGCTCATGGGCGTGCAGGACTTCCTGCGGCCGGACGGCACCATGGTGGTGCTCAGCACCACCGGCCAGGTGCTGGTCGACAGCACCGCGGCGACGCTGAGCTACACCGCCGCCGGAACCGTGAGCGCCGGCACGCCGCTCTCGCCGCTCAAGATCGGCAGCATCGATATCACCCAGGACACCACCACCGGCGAGATCGGCGCCTTGCTCTCGCTGCGCGACACGCAGCTGCCGAACCTCACGGCCGAGCTCAACCAGTTCACCAAGAACTTGTTCAGCGCCGCCCAGTCGGCGAACCTCGGCACCGCCAACAGCGGGCTCGGCGCCACGAACGACGCCAATCACTTCTTTGCCGGCGTCGATCTCACGAACGGCATCGACAATGCCGGCAAGATCCAGGTGCATCCGGACCTCGTCGGCAACCCGAGCCTGCTCGACGGTCCCGCGGCCAATCCCGACCCCTCGATCTCGCAGACGCTGTCGACCGCGATCAACGCGCCGATCGCCTTCGCCGCGGCCGGAGGTTTCGGCACCGGCAGCACGGTGACGCTCTCCAACTACGCCGGGCAGATCCTCGGGCAGACCGCGAGCGCCACCGCGGCCGCCTCCGACAATGCGAAGTTCCAGGACAACCTGCAGACGTCCTTCGCCGCGCGCGCCTCGAGCGTCAGCGGGGTCAACGTCGACCAGGAGCTCGCCGACCTCACCACGTTTCAGAACATGTATGCGGCCTCCGCCCATGTGCTGTCGGCGGTCGACAACATGCTCAACACGCTCATGTCCATCCAGTAGTCGAGGCTAGCGCCCCATGAGCAGCGGCACGATCGGCACCCTCGCCCAGCAGACCCTGATGCTGCAGACGATCCTGCATCTCAGGAGCCAGGCCGACGACCTGCAGCAGCAGGTCTCGACCGGGCTCAAGAGCCCGGATTACTCCGGCCTCGGCGCCGGCGCGAGCCAGGTCGCGAACCTGCAGGCCTCGGTCACCCACCGCCAGGCCTATCTCGACACCATCACCACCGTGCAACAGCGCGTCCAGGAGCAGAGCACGGTGCTCTCTTCGATCGACAACCTCGCGCAGTCGTTCAGCCAGGCGCTGTCCTCCGCCTTCAGCACCTCGCCCTCCACCATCCAGACCCAGGCGAAAGCGTTCCTGCAGGCGGTCACCGATTCCCTCAACACCTCGGACGGCAACCGGTATCTGTTCTCCGGCAGCCTGACGAGCACGGCGCCGGTCGATATCACCAAACTGCCGAACCCGGGCTCGCTCGGCACCGCCGTGAACCAGCCGGTGCCGGCCGGCTACTACGCCGGCAACGACACGGTGCCGCAGGCCAAGATCGACGACAACGTGACCCTCCCCTATGGCGTCACCGCCGACAATTCCGCGCTCGAGACCATCATCCGGGTCGCGAACTACCTCGCGAACCTGCCGCCGGGCTCGCCGAGCTCCACCAATCCCGCCGATGTCGCGGCGATCAACCAGGCGACGACCCTGATGACCCAGGGCATCACCGGCCTGCAGCAGATCGAGGGCAAGCTCTCCCTGCAATCCTCTCAGCTTCAGCACGTCCA
>DATMMM010000076.1:0-10315 GCA_035569735.1 Allostellaceae bacterium
CGCTTCGTCTTCAACCCGAAGGGTGGCATGCCCGTCGAGCGGTTGCTGCCGCCACCGGAGACACCGCTGCCGAGACCCGTCCCCCCCGCCAACAACACGGTAGCGCCACCGAGCGCCGAGCCGGTGGCGGCGCCCGCGCCCGCGCCGCCGGCCCCGGTCGCTGCTCCCGCACCGGCACCGGTCGTCCCGGCACCGCCGCAGACGGCGGCAGCGCCCGCCCCGAGTGCCGGCGCCGACGTCAGGGGTTACCGGCTCCAGCTCGGGGCCGTGAAAGCGCCGGAGATGGCGAAGCAGGAATGGGACCGCATCAAGCGACAAAACAGCGATCTCGTGGGCGCGCTCTCGGTCTCGGTGGATCGCATCGATCTCGGCGATCGCGGCGTCTTTTATCGCATTCACGCGGGCCCGATCGCCGATGCGGCCCAGGCCGAGCGGCTCTGCGCGCAGCTTCGGCAGCGCGGCGTGGGGTGCATTCTTGCCAAGCCCTGAGTCCAACGCCGTCATTTTCGGCTGCGCGGGACCCTCTCTGAGTCCGCAGGAGCGAGTGTTCTTCCGCGAGGCCAACCCGGCGGGTTTCATCCTGTTCAAGCGCAATTGCGAGGGTCCCGACCAGGTGCGGGCACTTGTGCGCGAGCTGCGCGCGACGGTCGGTCGGGCCGAGGCGCCGGTGCTGATTGATCAAGAGGGCGGGCGGGTGGCGCGGTTGCAGCCGCCGCACTGGCGCGCTTATCCCGCACCGGCGGCGCTGGGCGCGCTCGGCGGGGCGCGAGCCCGCGAGGCGGTGCGCCTGGTCGCCCGGCTGATCGCCGACGATCTCGCGGACCTCGGCATCACCGTCGATTGCCTGCCCGTGCTCGACGTGCCCCAGCCCGGCGCCGATCCCGTGATCGGCGACCGCGCTTATGCCGGAGATCCCGCCGGCGCCGCGCGGTTGGGCCGCGCTGCCTGCGAGGGATTGCTCGAGGGCGGCGTGCTGCCGGTGATCAAGCACATTCCCGGTCATGGCCGCGCGAAAGTCGACAGCCATCATGCGCTTCCGCGGGTGACCGCGACGCGGGCCGAGCTCGATGCCACCGACTTCGCGCCATTTCGTGCGCTCGCGGACATGCCGTGGGCGATGACCGCGCACATCGTCTATACCGCGGTCGATGCCGATGCGCCCGCAACCCTGTCGCCCCTGGTGATTCGAGACATCATCCGCGCTAGCATGGGCTTCGATGGCGTGCTGGTGTCCGACGATCTCTCCATGAACGCGCTGGGCGGCCCGATCGGGGCCCGCGCCTCGCGCGCGCTCGCCTCGGGCTGCGACCTCGCGCTCCATTGCAACGGCGATCCCGCGGAGATGGCGGCGGTCGCCGGCGCGGTGGTGCCGCTCACACCCGATGCCCGCCGGCGCCTCGACCGCGCGGAGGCGCGCCGTGGCGCTCCCGCCGCGCTCGATCGCGGCGCCGCCGAAGCGCGCCTCGAGGCGTTGCTCGGGGGAGCCGCGGCATGAATGCCGACGACATCCTCTACGGCATTTCTGTCTGGGCCCTACCGGTGATCTTGGCCATCACGTTCCACGAGGCCGCGCACGGGTTCGTCGCCTATCGGTTCGGCGACGACACGGCTTGGCGATTGGGACGCGTGAGCGCCAATCCGCTGCGCCACGTCGATCCCGTGGGAACCATCATTCTGCCGGGGTTACTGCTGCTCATGCGGGCACCCTTCTTGTTCGGGTATGCGAAGCCCGTCCCGGTGAACTTCGGTCGGCTCCGTAACCCCAAGCGCGACATGATCTGGGTCGCGGCCGCAGGACCCGCCACGAATGTACTGCTCGCGCTCATGTCAGGCTGGTTGGTGCACGTGACGCCGTATCTGCCCTCGACTGCGGGCGCTTGGGCTCTGCAAAACCTCCTGAACTCGATCAAGATCAATGCGGCTCTGGCGGTATTCAATATGATTCCGTTGCCCCCGCTCGACGGCGGACGGGTCGCGGTAGGTCTGCTGCCGGGGCCGCTGGCTATTCCGCTCGCAAGGACCGAGCGGTTTGGCATGCTCATACTCCTGATGTTGCTGTTCGTGCTTCCCTACATCGGTAATCAGCTGCACCGCAATTTCGATGTGGTTCGTTACCTGCTTGAGGTGCCGTACGGCTACCTGGTGAGCTTTATCGCGACCCTGACGGGATTGGCCTGATGTCCGGCCTCGAAGAACCGTTCGAGCAGCCCGCCGAGCGCCTGAGGGCGCCCGGCGAGGAGCTAGTCGTCGATCTCGACGGCTACGAGGGACCGATCGACGTGCTGCTCACGCTCGCGCGCGAGCAGAAGGTCGACCTGACGCGGATCTCGATCCTGCAGCTTGCCGACCAATACCTCCGCTTCATCGCGGCGGCGCGCGAGCTCAAGCTGGAGATCGCCGCCGATTATCTCGTGATGGCGGCGTGGCTCGCCTATCTGAAATCGCGCCTGCTGTTGCCGGAGCCGCAGCCCGACGACGAGCCGAGCGGCGAGGACCTGGCGGCGGCGCTCACGTATCAGCTGCAGCGGCTCGAGGCGATGCAGCAGGCGGGCGCGCGGCTGATGGCGCGGCCCCAGCTCGGCCGCGACGTGTTCCGGCGCGGCGCTCCCGAGGGCATCCCGGTGGTGCGCCACAAGGTCTACGACGCGACGCTGTTCGAGCTGTTGAAGGCTTATGGCGACGGCCGCGCGCGGGTGGAGACCTCGGTGCTGCACATCGAGCCTGCCGAGCTCTATTCGATGGACGATGCCCTCCACCGCTTGCAGAGCTATCTCGGCCGCATGCCGGAGTGGCGCACGCTCGCGAGCTTCCTGCCGCCCAACCTGCGAGTGGGATTGATCGGACGCTCGGCCATCGCCGCCACCTTCGCCGCGAGCTTGGAGCTGGTGCGCGACGGCCGGCTTCAGCTCCGGCAGGACAAGCTCTTCGGCCCGATCTATCTCCGCAGCCCGCCGTTGACATCAGC
Source organism: Allostellaceae bacterium (assembly GCA_035569735.1). Taxonomy (GTDB): domain Bacteria; phylum Pseudomonadota; class Alphaproteobacteria; order ATCC43930; family CGMCC-115725; genus DASZHJ01. Next base: position 2,966 of record DATMMM010000076.1, read on the forward strand.
GACATGACCCCATGACCCATCCCGATCACGCCGAATCCCTGCGCCTCATCGAGGCGCTGCTGTTCGCCTCCTCCGTGTCCGTCACCGAGATGGAGATCGCGGATCGCCTGCCGGAGGGCAGCGACGTCGCGGCTCTGCTCGCGGAGCTCGAGCACCACTACCGCGATCGCGGCGTGATGCTCGCAAAGATCGCGGGCGGTTGGACCTTCCGCACCGCGCCCGACCTGGCGCAGCGCCTCAAGCTCGAAACCACGGTCCAGCGGCGCCTGTCGCGCGCCGCCGTCGAGACGCTCGCGATCGTCGCCTATCACCAGCCGGTGACGCGCGCGGAGATCGAGGAGATCCGCGGCGTGCAGATCTCGAAGGGCACCATGGATACCCTGATGGAAGCCGGCTGGATCGCGCCCAAGGGTCGCCGGGAGACGGTCGGCCGTCCGGTCACCTGGGGCACCAGCGAGGCCTTCCTGCAGCATTTCAGCCTCGGCGATCTCAGCGATCTCCCGGGTATGGAGGAGCTGAAGGCGGCAGGCCTGATCGGCGGCCGCGCGCCCATATCGCTGCGTGAGACCGCGCTGCCGCACGAAGTCCCGGCGCCCGACGACACCGAGGCTGAGGAGACGGCGCCGGAACTGGAGGCGCTGGTCGACGAGGAGAGTGTGGAGCACGGCGGGGGCGAATGAGCGCGCGCGAGGCCTAGTCCCGTCACCTCGAGCTGAATACCGCGCCGGCACGGGCGGTCACCGCCACTGCCGATGTGGCGAACCCACCTCGCAAGATTGCCGCGCGGACCCCATTTCTGCCATTATCCCGCGCCTTCCTGAGCGGGATGGCGCGGCATTTCCACCGAAGGAAGCGGGAGCGAGCGGGTCACATCAATGTTCGATTTTTCCTGGTCCGAATTGCTGGTGATCGCCCTCGTGGCGCTCGTGGTGATCGGCCCGAAAGACCTGCCGAAGGTGCTGCGCGCGGCCGGAAAATGGGCCGCCAAGGCGCGCACGGTGGCGAACGAGTTCCGAAGCAGCATCGACCAGATGATCCGCGAGAGCGAGCTCGACGAGGTTCGCAAGGAAGTGGAGAAGGTCGCCGCCACCGACATCGGTCACGAGATCCAGCAAAGCGTCGACCCCAAGGGCGAGCTCCACGCGTCGTTGCAGCCGCCCGAGCTCAGCGGTGCCGTGAACAACCCCGCCGGTGCCTCCGAGACTTCCGGCCCGAGCGGGGGCGAGGCGGTGACGACGCCGGCGGAGTTGCCCGCCGCGACGCCGACGGAGTTGCCCGCCGCGAGCGCGCCCTCCGCGCCGCAGGCCGAGCCTTCGGCGCCCGCGGAGGGCAAGCCCGAAAAAACGCAAACGGCGGCTTAGCGCACCATGGCCGCGGAAGAAGAAGAGCTCGAAGAAGGCAAGATGCCGCTGCTCGATCATCTGATCGAGCTGCGCCAGCGCATCTTCTATTCGCTGCTGGCGCTCCTGGTGATGTTTATCCCTTGCTACTACTTCAGCCAGGACATCTATGGATTCCTGACCCGGCCGCTGGCTCAGGTGGCGCACCTCAAGGGCGACCAGCTGCAGCTGATCTACACCGACCTCACCGAGGCGTTCTGGACCAATCTGCGGATCGCGTTCTGGGGTGCATTCTGCCTGTCCTTTCCCGTGATCGCGAGCCAGCTCTGGATGTTCGTGGCGCCCGGCCTCTACAAGAACGAGCGCCGCGCCTTTCTGCCCTACCTCCTGGCGGCGCCCTTGCTCTTCATCCTCGGCGGCGCGGTCGTCTACTTCTTCATCTTTCCGGTGGCGTGGCGGTTCTTCCTGAGCTTCGAGACGCCGGGCGGACCGGACACGCTGCCGGTCCAGGCGATGCCGAAGGTGAGCGAGTACCTGACCTTGGTGATGCGGCTCATCCTGGCGTTCGGTGTCGCCTTTCAGCTGCCGGTGCTGCTCACGCTGCTGGCGCGGGTCGGGCTGATCACCGCGCAGCAGCTCAGGGAAAAGCGGCGCTACGCGATCGTGGGCGTCTTCATCGCGGCTGCGATCCTGACGCCGCCGGACGTGTTCAGCCAGATCTCGCTGGCGGTACCGCTGCTCGCGCTCTACGAGATCTCCATCCTGTCCTGCCGTCTCGTCGAGAAGCAGCGGGCGGCGCGGGAAGCGGCGGAGGCCGCGGCGAATACTCAGACCTAGCCGCGGGCCAGCCGGGCCGCGATAGACGCGGGACGGGCGAGCCTCTATAACCGGCGCGCCCGACTTTCGAGCCGCCGCAGCAGACATGTTCGACCTCAAATGGATCCGCGAGCAACCCGAGGCCTTCGATAAAGGTCTCGCGCGGCGCGGGCTGCCGCCGCAATCGCCGGAGATCCTCCGTCTCGACAAGGTCTGGCGCGAGGCGCAGACCGAGGCCGAGCGGTTGCAGGCCGAGCGCAACCGGCTCTCGAAGGAGATCGGCAATGCCAAGGCAAAGGGCCAGGATGTCGCCGCGCTCCTGAAAGAGGTGGCGGCAAGCAAGGACCGGCAGGCGGCCATGGAAGCGGAGGCCGTCGAGCGCTATCGCGCGGTGGAGGCGGCGCTCGCGGTCATCCCCAACATTCCCGCGGACGACGTGCCCGACGGGCATGACGCCAGCGCCAATCGCGAGATGCGCCGACACGGCACGCCGCCGAGCTTCGGCTTCAAGCCGCGCGATCACGCCGCGATCGGCGAGGCGCTCGGGCTGATGGATTTCGCCCGCGCGGGCAAGCTCTCGGGCGCGCGCTTCGTCGTGCTGCGCGGACAATTGGCGCGGCTCGAGCGCGCGCTGGCGCAGTTCATGATCGACATCCACACGCGCGAGTTCGGCTACACCGAGGTGTCGCCGCCGCTGCTGGTGCGCGACGAGGCCGTCTACGGCACCGGCAGCCTGCCGAAATTCGCCGACGATCTGTTCCGCACGACCACGGGCTTGTGGCTCATTCCAACGGCGGAGGTGCCGCTCACCAATCTGGTCGCCGACGAGATCCTGGAAGAGGCGCGGCTGCCGCTGCGCTTCACCGCGTGGACGCCGTGCTTCCGCTCCGAGGCCGGCGCCGCCGGCAAGGACACGCGCGGCATGATCCGCCAACACCAGTTCTACAAGGTCGAGCTAGTCTCGATCGCGCATCCCGAGCAGTCCGGAGAGGAGCACGAGCGCATGACGGCCTGCGCCGAGGCGATCCTGAAGCGCCTCGGGCTCGCCTATCGCGTGATGCTGCTCTCTGCGGGGGACATGGGGTTCGCCGTGCGCAAGACCTACGACATCGAAGTCTGGCTGCCCGGCCAGGACGCCTACCGCGAGATCTCCAGCTGCTCCAACTGCGGCGACTTCCAGGCGCGGCGCATGAAGGCGCGGTTCCGCCCGAAGGAAGGGAAGGGGACCCGCTTCGTGCACACGCTCAACGGCTCGGGCCTCGCGATCGGGCGCACGCTGATCGCCGTGCTCGAAAACTATCAGCAGGGCAACGGCACGGTCGCGGTGCCCGATGTGCTCAAGCCTTACATGGCCGGTCTCGAGGCGATCGGCGGCGATGTTTGACCGACCGATCGACCTCGGCCGAGCGCGGATCCTTCTCACCAACGACGACGGCATCGAGGCGCGGGGCCTGAAGGTCCTGCACAAGGTCGTGCGGGGCCTGTGCCGCGACGTCTGGATCGTGGCGCCCGAGATCGAGCAGAGCGGCGCCAGCCATTCGCTGACGCTGCATCGGCCGCTGCGCGTGCGCAAGCTCGGACCGCGCCGGTTTGCGGTCGACGGCACGCCGACCGATTGCGTGCTGCTGGCGCTGAAGCGCCTGCTCGGCGACAAGCAGCCGACGCTGGTGGTCTCCGGCATCAACGGCGGTGCCAATCTCGGCGACGACGTGACCTATTCCGGCACCGTCGCGGCCGCGATGGAGGCGACGCTCCTGGGCGTGCCCGCGATCGCGCTCAGCATGACTTATACGGACCGGAAGAAGATCCGGTGGCCGACGGCGGAGCGGCACGCGCCCGAGGTAATCCGGCGCCTGGTGGCGCAGCCCTGGCCGAAGAACACGGTAATCAACGTCAATTTCCCGGACCTGCCGCCCTCGGACGTCAAGGGCATCACCGTCGCCCGGCAGGGCCGGCACAAGATCGGCGACCAGCTCATGGAGCGCACCGACCCAAGGGGCCGGCCCTATTATTGGATCGGCCCGCTGCGCGAGACTGGCGACGGCGTCGCGGGCACGGATATCACGGAGGTCACGGCGGGATGGATCACGCTGACGCCGATCCTGCTCGACCTCACGAGCACGCCCGCGCTCACGGCGCTCCGCAAGGTGTTTTCGTGAATTCGGTGCTCGCGACCAAGAAGGTGCGGCTCATCATGGAGCTGCGCGCGTTCGGGATCACGGACGCGCGGGTGCTGGGCGCGATCGAGCGGGTGCCGCGGGAAGCTTTTCTTCCCGACACGTTTCGCGACCGCGCCTACGAGAATGTCGCGCTGCCGGTCGGACACGGTCAGACCATCAGCCAGCCGCTGGTGGTCGCGCACATGACCGAGGCCCTGGACGTCGGACCGCGGCACAAGGTGCTCGAGATCGGCACCGGCTCCGGCTATCAGGCCGCGGTGCTCGCGAAGCTCTGCCGGCGCGTCTTCACCATCGAGCGGTATCGCGATCTGCTGAAGCTGGCGGAGGAGCGCCTCGCGGCGCTGCGCATCCACAACATCACAACCCGCCACGGCGACGGTGCCAAGGGCTGGCCGGAGCAAGCGCCCTTCGAGCGCATCATCGTCACCGCGGCGGCGGCCGACGTGCCGCCGGCGCTGCTGCAGAGTCTCGCCGACGGCGGCATTCTCGTGATCCCCGTGGGCCAGGAGCGCCGCGACCAGCAACTCCTGCGCATCCGGCGCAAGGGCGAGGAATTTCTCACCGAGGATCTCGGCGGCGTCCGCTTCGTTCCGCTGGTCGGCGGACTGCCGCGCGAGCGGACCCCGCAGCACTAGCGTCGCGCGCGATTGTCGCGGCGGGGCCTGCCGACATACACTCCGCCGCCATGAGGGGTCCGCCGAGCGGCATGTGTCGCATATTGATGGTGTTCGCGATCTCAGCGAATGCCGCTGCCTGCGACCCCATGTGGAATGCTTCAGAGCCGGCACCTTACCGCGGGCCCGTCGCGGCGTTTCCTCCGCCGGGCTCTCTCGGGCGTGCGCACCCGGACAGCATTGTCGTCCAGCCCGGACAAACGCTGTTCGACGTGGCCCGGCTCTATGACATCCCGACCCGGGCGGTGATCGATGCCAATCATCTGGAGCCGCCCTACGGGCTGATCGCCGGCCAGAGGCTCATGCTGCCGCAGATCCGCACGCACCTCGTGCGCGGCGGAGACACCATCTACAGCGTCGCGCGAGCCTATGGCGTCGAAGCCTCGACCCTGGTCGCGACGAATCATCTGCCGGCGCCCTATACGATCTTTTCCGGCACGGTGCTGGTGCTGCCGCCGCAAGCGGCGTCCTCCGGCGGATACTCCGCCAGTATCGTGGCGACGCCGCTGCCGCCGCCGAGCCAGGCCGCGGCGCAGCCGGCGATACCGGCGCCGCCGTCCGCGCCTGCCGCGCGACCCAGCCCGCCTTCGGGTCCGCGGCCATCGCCGCCGAGCTCGAGCAGTCCCACGGGGATCGCCGAGGCCCCGCTCGCACCGCCACCCGCGCCGCCGATTGCGCAACCTCCGCCTCCAGGACCGGTGATCGCGCCGGCACCGAGGACGGCTGCGACAACCCAACCGGCTCCCGTGGTCTCAGCGCCGCCAGCCGTCCCGCCCGCCCCGGCGCCGGCGGTTTCGCCGCCAGCGGCGCCGCCGAATCAGACGGCCTCGCTCGCCCTGCCACCGCCGCCACCGCGCAGCGGTCGCAGCTTTCTTTGGCCCGTGCCGGGAAAAGTGGTGGCGCGTTTTGGGCCGGTGACCGGCGGCACGCAGAATGACGGCATCAACATCAGCGCGGCCGAGGGCACGCCCGTGGTCGCCGCGGACGCGGGCACGGTCGCCTATGCCGGGAACGAATTGCGCGGCTACGGTAACTTGATTTTGATCAAGCACGCGGATGGCTGGATGACCGCCTATGCGCACAATTCCAAGCTGCTGGTGACGCGGGGCCAGAAAGTCCAGCGAGGCCAGGTGATTGGACGCGTAGGAACGACCGGCGCGGTGAGCGAGCCGCAGCTCCATTTCGAGGTACGCAGGGGCAGCCGCGCCCTCGATCCCATGGATTATCTCGGCCCCCAGTCCGTTAGCGGATAGAGGGTGCGAGCGCCCATCAGCGGTTGCGATCCCGAGCGGTTCCTAAACGGGATACGACAAGTGCCACGCTGGGCACCTCTGGTAAACGGCTGCTCGGATCCCACGTAGAGGCGACACTCTCACCCGGTATTGACCGTAGGGGGCGGAGCCGCCCCGCGGTCGGAATGCCGATGCGGAGTCCGCAGCGGGAGAGGAGACGTCCGATGCAGCACCGTCTGATTCGATCCTTCGCCACCGCGGCTGCGCTCACTCTGACCGCGCCGGTGGCGCTTCACGCGCAATACGCAGCGCCGCCCCCGCAGTACCCGCCGCAATCCGATTATGCGCCGGCGCCGGACCAGCCGGATTCGCAGCAGCCGAGCGCGCCCGTCTACGATCAGGCGCAGCTCGATCAGCTGCTGGCGCCCGTCGCGCTTTATCCCGATCAACTGCTGGGCCAGATCCTGATGGCCTCCACATATCCGCTCGAGGTGGTGGAAGCGTCACGCTGGCTGCAGGATTCCAACCACGCCGCGCTCAGAGGCCCGGCGCTGGCCCAAGCGCTCGATCAGTTGGACTGGGACCCCAGCGTCAAATCTCTGGTGGCGTTTCCGAGCGTCCTCCAGATGATGGATAACCAGCTCGAGTGGACGAAGTCGCTCGGCGATGCTTTCCTGGCGCAACAGGCCGACGTGATGGACTCCGTGCAGCGCCTGCGCCATGAGGCGCTGAACAACGGGACCCTGCAATCGAACTCCCAGTTGGTCGTCACCACCGAGGGTCCCGACATCATGATCCAACCGGCGGACCCCAGCGTGGTCTACGTGCCCTATTACAACCCAAGCGTGGTCTATGGCGCTTGGGCCTACCCGGATTATCCGCCGTACTACTTCACGCCGCCACCTGGCTACGCCTACGGGCCGGCGATCGCAGGGATCGGCTTCGGCGTGGGTTACACGGTGTTCGGGCCGTTCTGGGACTGGGACGATTTCGACTGGCACCACCATCGCGTCCACATCGATCGCGACCGCTACGGCGAAATGGACCGCTTCCACCGCGGCAGGATCGCCGGCGACACGTGGCAGCATGATCCCGAGCACCGGCGCGG